>CAXTSK010000008.1:22480-29354 GCA_964246655.1 uncultured Pyrinomonadaceae bacterium | reverse complement strand
GTGTTGGGCGCCGACGGGCGCGCGCTCGGCGAGGCGCGCGTGTCGGGCTTCACGCCGCAGTGGAAGAAGTACGCCGCGACGCTGCGCGCGACCGGGACGGAGGGCAAGGCGCGCGTCAACGTGCTGGTCGAGGGCGAAGGCGCGCTCGACGTTGACCTCGTCTCACTCTTCCCCGCGGAGACGTGGGCGAACCGCCCGAACGGGCTCAGGCCCGACCTCGTCAAACTCCTCAAGGAGATGCACCCGGGCTTCCTGCGCTTCCCCGGCGGGTGCATCGTCGAGGGGCGCACGCTCGAACAGCGCTACCAATGGAAGACGACCGTCGGCGCCCCCGACGACCGACGCCTCATCGTCAACCGTTGGAACACAGAGTTCCGCCACCGCCCGACGCCCGACTACTATCAGTCCTTCGGCCTCGGCTACTTCGAGTATTTCCAGCTCGCCGAGGACATCGGCGCCGAGCCGCTCCCCATCATGAACTGCGGCATGGCCTGCCAGTTCAACACGGCCGAGCTGGCCCCGATGGAAGACCTCGACCACTTTATTCAGGACGCCGTCGATCTCATCGAGTTCGCCAACGCGCCCGCCAATACGAAATGGGGCCGCGTCCGCGCCGGGATGGGCCACCCGAAGCCCTTCAACGTGAAGATGCTCGGCGTCGGCAACGAGCAATGGGGGCCGCAGTACGTCGAGCGTTACAAGGCGTTCGTCAAGGTGCTCAAGGCGAAGTACCCGAACATCATGCTCGTTACCAGCTCCGGCCCCTTCCCCGACGGCAAGGAGTTCGACTACCTCTGGGGCCAGTTGCGTCAGCTCAACGCCGAGCTGGTTGACGAGCACTACTACAAGCCGCCGCAATGGTTCCGCGAGAACGTCGGTCGTTACGACGACTACCCGCGCGACGGCCCGAAGGTCTTCGCGGGCGAGTACGCCGCGCAGTCGGTCGGCATCGCCAGCCCCGACAACAAGAACAACTGGGAATGCGCCCTCTCGGAGGCCGCCTTCGTCACCGGGCTCGAACGCAACGCCGACGTGGTGCGGATGTCCTCGTACGCGCCGCTCTTCGGCCACGTCGAGGCGTGGCAGTGGACGCCGAACCTCATCTGGTTCGATAACCTGCGCTCCTACGGCACGCCCAACTACTACGTGCAGAAACTCTTCAGCACGAACCGCGGCACGCGACTCTTGCCCGTGCTGATCGACGGCTCGCCGAAGAACGGGCGGGACGGCCTCTACGCGTCGGGCTCGCTCGACGAGGGCTCGGGGGAGGTCATTCTGAAGGTGGTCAACACCTCGTCGTCGCGCAGAGACATTCACATCAACCTCGCGGGCGCGGGGAGTGTGAGAGGTGGTAAGTCTCTGACGCTGGCGAGTTCGGACCTCAAGGCCGAGAACAGCCTTGACGAGCCGACAAGGCTGAGCCCGGTCGAGAGGCCGTTGGACGCCGCGGGCGCCGAGTTCACACACGCGTTCGCGCCGAACTCGCTGACGGTGTTGCGCGTCACGACGGTGAAGTGAAGACGGGATGAAATTCTTACGGCTCATCGCCCTGTGCGTTTCGCTCTCGGCCGCGCCCGCGCTGACTACCGAGGCGCAGACGGCGGCGCGCGCGGCGAGCGTGCGCATCGACGCGCGCCGGGTGGAGAACCACATCGGCCCTCTGCTCTACGGCCAGTTCCTCGAATTCATGTACGAGGGGATGAAGTACGGCCTGCATGCGGAGCTGCTGCGCGACCGCGGGTTCGAGGAGTCGCCGAACGCGTTGGGCCTGCCGCGGCACTGGGAGCGTTACCCCGACGACCGCAACGACGATTACGGCCTCGCCTTCAAGTGGGACGACTCCGAACGCTACCCACCCCGCCGAACGTCGAACGTCGAGACGGGCGAGAAGCCCATGCCCGAGCACTCGCTCCGCGTGGACGCGGGCGACGGCGTCATCACCCGCCGCGGCTTCTTCCAGCCGCGCGTACCCGTGCGCGCCGAAGGAGTCTACCGCGGCTCACTCTGGATGAAGGCCGAAGGGTATGCGGGCGGCGTCAGCGTAGCGCTCGAATCGGACGTGAATCTCGGCGAGACGTACGCCGAAGCGTTAATCGGAAACGTCGGCGGCGGCGACTGGCGCCGTTACGAATTCACCCTGCGGCCGTCGAAGACCGATCCGCTCGCGCGCCTGTGCGTGCTCTTCCCGGGCCGCGGCCGTGTGTGGGTCGATCAGGTCTCTTTGATGCCCGCGGACGCGGCGCCGGGCGGCGTCCGCCGGGACGTGTTCGAGCGCGTTCGAGACGTGCGGCCCGCCTTCATCCGCTGGCCGGGCGGCAACGTCGCGCAGGACTATCGCTGGCTCTGGGGAGTCGGCCCGCGCGACGAGCGCTTCACCTGGGTCAACCTCTCTTGGAAGAACGAGCCCGAGCCGGGCGACTTCGGCACGGACGAGTACGTCGCCTTCGCCCGCGCCGCCGGGGCCGAGCCCTCGATCACCGTCAACGTCGAGGGACGCGGCGCCACGGCCGAGGAGGCCGCCGCGTGGGTGGAGTACTGTAACGGCCCGGCCGCGACGAAGTACGGGGCGATGCGCGCGGCGAACGGGCACCCCGAGCCGTACCGTGTGAAGTACTGGGAGGTCGGGAACGAAATCTGGGGCGACTGGGTGCGCGGCCACTCGGACGCCGACACCTACGCGCGCAACCTGCGCAAGTACGCGCGGGCCATGCGCGCCGTGGACCCGACGATTAAACTGATCGCCGTCGGCGACAACGACATGAAGTGGAACCGCACCGTGCTTGCGGAGGCCGGGCGGGAGATCGACTACCTCGCCATCCACCATTACTACGGGCGCCGTGAGTCGGCCGGCGATGCTTCGAACCTGCTGGCGCGCCCGCTCCACTACCAACGCTTCTACGTCGAGGTCGCGCGCGCGCTGAACGAGTTGGTGCCGGGCCGTCACGTTCAGCTCGCCGTCAACGAGTGGGGGCTCGACCTTCCCGTCGAACGACAATACTCGATGGAGTCGGCGCTCTACGGCGCGCGGCTGATGAACGTCTTCGAGCGCATGGGAGACCTCGTCGGGATGAGCGCCGTCTCCGACCTCGTCAACGGTTGGCCGGGCGGCATCATTCAGGCCGGACGGCACGGCGTCTTCGTCTCGCCCCTCTACCTCGTCAACCGCCTCTACGCCGAGCACCGCGGCGACGAGCGTCTCTCGACGGAAGTCGCCTCGCCCACCTTCGACACGAGCCGCGAGGGCAAGGGCGTGCCCGTCCTCGACGTGTCCGCGGCCCGCACGGCCGACGGCCGGAGGATCTACGTCAAGGCCGTGAACGCGGACACGGGTGCGGCCCTCTCGACGAGGATTACGGTCGAAGGCGCGCGGGTCGCGCCGCGCGCCGAGATGCAGGTCGTGACCTCAACCTCGTTGGGCGACTCGAACGACTTCTCAAGGCCGGGCGCGGTCTCCGTCAGGTCGGTGCCGGTGCGCGCGGGCGAGAGCTTCACGGTGACGCTGCCGAAGCACTCCGTCGCGGTCATCACGCTCGACGTGATGCGCTCGGGGCAGGCGTTGACCGGGCGTTAGAAACTTCGTCGGGCGTGTTCCGGTCGGTCGCCAACATGGACCCAGACATGGCCGGAGATATCTCTGACCGTCACTTCGTCACCGCACCTTCGCCAGGGTACGCTCCCTTCCATTCTGCCGCATCACCACGGCAGTCGCCCGCCCGTCGGCGCCGAGCGTGAACGTCAGGGTGATCGGGGTGTCCGCGGCGGAGAACGTCGCGCCCGAGACGTGCACTAGGAGGCGTTTCTCGCCACCCGGCGGCTGCCCGTGGAGTTGGCCGCCTTCGAGCGTGATCGCGAGGGTGCGCCCGGGGGCGAGCTCGTACTCGCCCGTGAGCCCCTCCAGCGGCGGCGCGGGGGAGGTAGGGGAAGCGGAAGCGGCGGCCGGCTCCTTCGTCAACGGCACCGGCGCGGCAGAAGTCTCGCGTGCAGTGGTGCGGTCGCCCAGCCGCGTAAAGCTGATGTTGCGAACGACCGGGTTGCCGTAGTCGAAACCGTTGACCTTGCCGCTCGCGTCGCGGCGGAAGCGCACGATCATCATGCTCAGCATGTACGTGTCGCGCTCGACCGGCGTGAGATTCAGCGCACGCTCCGGCGAGCTCTCGAAGCGCATCACGATGCCGTTGTTCGTTCCGGGCAAAATCTCGAAGACGCTCCCGAGTTCCTTGCTCTCGTACCGGCCCTCGACGGACTGTAGGTCGGCCGCGGTCGGCGTGAAGGGCTGCGCGCGGCGATAGCGCGTGGTCTGCCCTTCCATCGACTTGAATTCGAACTGGTCGTTCGACAGGAAGTTCATCTCGAACTCGTCCTGCGAACGGAAGAACAAGTCGGCGCGCGGGGGGCGGAAGCGTTCCTGCGACACCGCGACGAGCGGCGGGCCGTTGGCGATGCGGAGTTTGCCTTCCTGCGCGAGCAGCCGCATCGGCTCGCCGGTGCGCTCGTTGAAGAACAGCCCGGCCCTGCCGCCGACATCGACGCCCGGCGCGTCGGTCGTGTTCGCGGCCTGCGCCCGCGCCGCCGCGGGAAGCGGGGGGAGGTACAGGTCGGAGACGCGGGCCGCGAGCGCCGTCGCCGACACCGGGTCGAAGTTGCACGTGACGGCGACCGACAGGCCGTGCTCCGGCACGCGACCCATCCAAGTGCTGAATCCGGCCGCGCCGCCGGAATGCGACACCACGAGGCCGCCGGGCGTCTGGTCTACGATCAACCCTCGCGCGTATTTGAGCTTCCTGCCGTTGTTCAGCCTCGTCTGTTCGTGAAGCTTGTCGGTGACGAACTTGCCGAGCTTTCCGCTCGCCAGCGCATCGTTCCAGATGAGGAGGTCGCCGACCGTGCTGACAATCGCGCCGCCGCCGCGGTTGTTGCCAAGCCGCATGTACGGCTTCCAGCCGGCGCCGTCCTTCTGGTAGCCGAGGGCGGCGTTCGCGCCGGCTTGCAGGATGTCGGGCACGTACGCGCTCGACTTCATCCCGAGCGGCTCGAACAGGCGCTTGCGCGCGAACTCGGCGAACGACATCCCGCTCACGCGCGCCACGATCTCCTTCGCCAGCTCGAAGCCGCTGGTCGAGTAGGACCATTCCTCGCCGGGCACGAAGTTGAGACCGCGCTGGCGCAGGATCAGTTGCAAGACATCGGTCCCCTGCGGCGCCAGCGGCAGCAACCCGGTCCAGTCGCGGATGCCGCTGGTATGGGTGAGCAGGTGATTCACCGTGACCTTGTGGCCGTAATCCGGCAGCTGGGGCAGGTGCTTGCGAATGTCGTCGGAGAGCGAGAGGCGCCCCTCCTCGGCGAGGAGGAGCACGGCCGCGGCGGTGAACTGCTTCTGCGTCGAGCCGATGTCGAAGAGCGAACTCTGTGACAATGGAAGCTTGCGCTCGACGTTGGCCAGGCCGTACGCACGGTTAACCACCACCTTGCCGTTCTGCGAGACGCCTGCGGCGCAGCCGGGGGTCTCGGCGGTGGCGAAGCTGAAGATCTTGTCGATCTCACCGGTCCTGTCCTGCGCGTAAGCGGGCGTGCCGACGATTAAGGCGATGACCACGAACGATATCAGTCTGAACATTCAAAACCCTCCTGTTGGAACGCGGGAGACTTCCCGGTCGGGTTTGGCGCGGATGCGCACGGCCTTCAGCGCTTGCACGCCGTCGGGATAGGTCTCGGATACGTCGCGAATGTGTAATGCAATCAAAAAGTGATGATTGGTGAAAAGCGCTTTGCAAAATAAAGCAAATGAACGTTCAAGTCAAGTGGGTCGGGTGCATAACCTGCCGGAGTCGGGCTACGACATCCGCACGCTTCAAGAACTGTTCGGGCACAAGATCATTCGCGTGAGGTAGAACGCGGTGAGGCACTGGTGAACTCTGTCCCTGCTATTTGCACCGGAACCGCAGTAATTTAAATTGACAACCAAATTCTCTTGGCATAGCATCCGCATGCTTCACAGTGAACTCGGCCGGGCGGTTTTTCCACCATTTCGTTACCGCTGACATTGTTGATGGAGATGCTCCTACAGTCAGGGCTTCCCGCGCGGTCTGCCTTAGCTCACCTACACAGTTTGACGACCGGAGCGAATGGAGGCCGTTATGAACAAGAGGCTACTGGCTCATCTCTTCTGTCTCTGCTTGTTACTCTTGACGGTTGGCACGCGGGCGCGCGGCCAGGTGGCGTCGGCCAGCCTGCTGGGTGAGGTGCGGGATGAACAGTCGGCGTTGGTCGCCGACGCCAAAATCACGGCCCGCCACGAGGCCACCGACTTCTCGCGCAGCGCACGCACCGGCGAGGACGGGAGCTTCCGGCTTGACGACCTGCTGCCGGGCCGCTACACGGTCACGGCCGAGAAGCAGGGGTTCCGCACGCTGGAGGTCGGCGCGGTGCTATTGGAGGTGAGCCAGAAGGCGAGGCTCGACCTGCGCCTGACGGTTGGGCTCGCGCAGGAGACCGTGACGGTCAAGGCGGAGGTCTCGCCGCTTCAGGCTGCGGACGCGTCAATCGGCTACCGCCTCGACTCGCCGGCCGTCCGCGACCTGCCGCTCGTCGAGCGCAACGTCGTCGCGCTGTTGACGCTGGGGCCGGGCGTCATCCCGCGTCAGCTCGGCGGCTTCGGGCACGACATCATCAACGACGTGCAGGAGAGCCGCGGCGCGGTGGCCCTGAACCCGCCGGTCAACGGCGGGCGCTCGACGATGAACACCTTCCTCCTCGACGGCGCTTTGAACACCGACCTCAACACGCGCGCCATCGCCGTCAACCCGCCGCTCGAAACGGTGCAGGAGTTCCGCACACAGTCAACTCTGGCCGCGGCAGAGTTCGCGCAGTCGGGCGG
>CAXTSK010000008.1:0-22458 GCA_964246655.1 uncultured Pyrinomonadaceae bacterium | reverse complement strand
CCCCAGGTCGGGGGGCGCGGTTTTCACGGCAACCTGTCCGAGTATTTCCGCAACGAGGCACTTGACGCGCGCACGCTCTTCGAAGACCCGGCGCTGCCACGCCCGGTCTTCCGCCAGAGCCAGTTCGGCGGGACGCTGAGCGGCCCCGTCCCGCTCGGCGCAAAGACCTTCTTCTTCGCCGCCTACGAAGGACTTTGGGGGAGGGCCGCAACCTCAACCCTCGGCGTCGTGCCCGACGAAGCAATGCGCGCGGGCGACTTCCGCGGGAGCGCGCCAATCTTCGACCCGCTCAACGTTGATCCGGTGACGGGCCGGCGGCGCCAGTTCCCGAACAACATCATCCCCTCGGGGCGCATCGACCCGGCCGCGCAGCAGTTCCTCGAAAGGTTCCAACCGCTGCCGAACCGACCCGGCCAGGCCAACAACTACATTGACTCGACGCCGAACGAGAACCGTCACGACAGCGTGTCCGGTCGTTTCGACCATGAGTTCCGCGAGAACAGTCGGGGCTTCGCGCGCTACACGCTCAACGACGAGCGCGACCGGCTGGCGTCGGCCTTCCCGCAACGCCCGACCGAAGAGCGCGTGCGCGCGCAGCAGTTGGCGCTGGGTCACACGCGCGCCGGCTCGTCGTGGCTCAACGAGACGCGCTTCTCTTTCACGCGCCTGAGCGTGCTCGAACTCCCCGAGAGCGCCTTCGAGGCGGATGTCGCGCGCGAGCTGGGCATCACGGGCGTCGCTGACAACCCGGAAGACTTCGGCCTCCCGTTCTTTCTCGTCTCGAACCTTGCGCTTCCGTTCGACACGCCCAACCGCCCGCAGACGCAGCGCGACAACCTCTGGCATCTCTCCGAGGCGGTTTCGTTCACGAAGGGGACGCACACGCCGAAGCTCGGCTTCCAGTGGTACTACACGCAGATCAACTACCTTCAGAGCAATCTCGCGCGCGGCCGCTTCACATACTCCGGCGCGTTCACCTCCGACCCCGGCGCAAACGGCGCGACCGGCGACCCGTTCGCAGACTTCCTGCTCGGCTTCCCGCAGGTCACGGAGCGTAGCGTGGGGCGCGCGCAAGCCTACCTCCGCCAGAGCGCTTACGCCCTCTTCGCGCAGGACGACTGGCGCGTGACCGACCGCCTCACGCTCAACCTCGGCCTGCGTTACGAGTACTTCACCCCCTTCAGCGAGAAGCGCGGCAACATGTTCAACCTCGACTTCTCGACGCTGCCCGCGCCGCCGCGGCTGGTCAGAACCGATGAGGCGGTCGAGCCCGACCGCAACAACTTCGCGCCGCGCGTAGGTCTCGCCTGGCGCGTGCCGGGCGGCTTCCTGAAGGGGCGCGACCTCGTCCTGCGCGCCGGCTACGGCGTCTACTTCAGCACCGAGATTGCCACAGAGCATTACGACCTCGTCCGCAACAGCCTCGTCAACGAGACCAACTCGACGGACGGCACGGCCGCGCCCGTGCTCACCACGCGCAACGGCTTCGCGCAGACGGGCACGACCGGCTTCCCCAGTTACTTCGGGCTCGACCCACAGGCGCGTACGCCCTACGTGCAGCAGTGGACGGCAGGGCTTCAGTACGAGCTGCCGTTCAGGACGCTGCTCGACCTCTCCTACGTCGGCTCGAAGGGGACGAAGCTCGGCCGCTCGCGCACCTTCAACACGCCGCTGCACGTCGAGACCGGCGAGTTCCTGCCGCCGCGCCCCGGCGACTTACAGTCGCTCAGACCCTTCCCGCTCCTCGGCGAGCTGATCGTCCGCCAGCACATCTCAAGCTCCTCCTTCCACTCGATGCAGTTGAAGCTGGAGCGACGTTTCACAGAGAACCTCGGCTTCCTCGGCAGCTTCGTCTGGTCGAAGTCCATTGACGACTCCGACACGGTGCTCAACGGACAATTCGACAGCGTCCCGGCGCAGGACGAGAGGAACCTGCGCCTTGAGCGCGGCCTCTCTTTCTTCGACGTGCGGCGTCGCCTGAGTGTCGGGTTCGCTTACCGCCCGCCCGCTCTCGACTTCTTCACGCCCGTCTTCTCGGACTGGGAGCTGAGCGGCATTCTCACCTTGCAGGACGGGACGCCGCTCAACCCCGTCTACTTCTTCTCCGACTTCGCCAACACGGGGACGCCCAACCGCCCCGATCTCGTCGAGGGCCAGCCCATCCTCCTGCCCGTAGGTCAGCGCTCCACCGAGCGCTGGATCAACCCCGCGGCCTTCCGCGACCCGCGGCCGTTCACCTTCGGCAACGCCGGCCGCAACATCATCCCCGGCCCGGGCAACGCCATCTTCGACCTCGCCCTACACCGCCGCTTCCCCCTCGGCGAGTCTCGCGTGCTGACCTTCCGCGCAGAGTCTTTCAACCTCTTCAACCACCCGAACATCGGCATCCCGCTGCCGTTCCCGGACTTCGGCCCGTTCTTCGGCCGCATCGTCGGCGTCGGCGACCCGCGTCGCATCCAGCTCGTCGCCAGGTACGACTTCTGAAACGAAACTTATCCGTTGCCTGCGTCTTCAACTCATAAGGACTGAGCGAGCGTGCCGGAAGAACCTACGCGCACGCCCCTGAGCGGCGACGACCTCGCATGGCGCGCGGGTGAGACGCGGCGCGCGCGGCTCGCGGGGTGGTGGGAGCGCAACCGTCTGGAGCGATCCTTCTGGCTCTTTCTCGCTGCCACCTGCCTCTTCAACTTCGGGATGTTCATGTTCGCCCTGCTCTACAACCTCTACCTGCTGGACAGAGGTTTCAAGGAGGACTTTCTAGGGTGGGTGGCGAGCTGTTCGACCATCGGCAGCATCGTGGGCACGTTCCTGACGGTCTGGCTGAACCGCCGCGTCGGACTCAAGCATACCGTGATGATCTGCTTCGCGTGCGGGGCGCTCATCATGGCGGCGCGCGCGCTGGTGACGGGACGGGCCGCGTGGCGCGGGCTCGCTCTCCTCGCCGGGCTCTTCATCGCCGTCTGGCCCAGCTCGATTGCCGTCATCGTCGCGCAGGTCACGACGCCCGAACAGCGCCCTCTCGGGTTCAGTGTCTACCTCGCGGTGGTCATCGGCATCGGCGTCTTCGCCGACCCGCTCGGCGGGCGTCTGCCCGGCTGGGTGGGCGCGGCCTTCGGGGCAAGCAGTCCGGAGCAGGCCAAGCAGTGGGTTCTGCTCGGCAGTTGCGCGATCATCCTGCTGGCGCTCTGGCCGCTCTCGCGCCTGCGCTTCCGGAGCACGCAGGAGTCGGCGCGTGCGACCTACCCGCGCAGCTCCTTCGTCGTGCGCTTCCTCGCCGCGGTCGCGGTGATGACTCTAGCGACTGCTGCGTTCAACCCTTTCGCCAACGCCTACTTCGCGCGAGAGCTGCGGATGCCCGTCCACGACATCGGCCTCGTCTTCTCCGCGGGGCAGTTAGCGCAGGTCGCGGCGATTCTCGTCTCACCGCTGATTCTGCGCAGGGTCGGCATGGTTTGGGGTGTGACCTTGATGGAAGTGGCCGCGGCGGGCTCGCTCCTTTTCCTGGCGGCGGGGCCGCCGGGGGCTCTGGCGGCCTGCGGCTTCGCGGGCTACATGGCCTTCCAGTGGATGGACGAGCCCGCGATGGAGAGCCTGCTCATGACGCGCGTCCGGCCCCACGAGCGGAGCGGCGCGTCGTCTCTGATGTATCTGACGATCTACCTCGCCTCGGCGGTAGCCGCGCCCGCCGCGGGGTTCGGCCTCGCGCGGTTCGGCTACGCGCCCGTCATGACGACGGCCGCGCTGCTGTTGCTGACCGGCGGATTAATGTTCGGACTCCTTCTGCGCCGCTTCAAAGACGAAGACGGGTGAGGGAAGTAGCAGAACCCCGCCCGTTCTCATAAAGCTTCTACATGTCTTCCAACTCACGACAGGTCGGCCCGCTCGGGGATTCGCCGCGGAGGTCTTACGCGGCGGGGCTCGACCTGTTCCAGCGGTTCGCCGCGCGCGAGATGCGTGAGGTGGTCGCAGGTCTCGACCTGCGCGCGGGAGACATTGTCCTCGACGCGGGCTGCGGCACAGGGGCGTTGACGGCGCTCATGGCCGAGCGGGTCGAGCCCGACGGGCACGTCATCGGCGTAGACATTTCGTCAGGACACTTAGAGTACGCGCGCGAACATCTGCGTCAAAGCGGACTGACGGCCACGCTCGTCCAGGGAGATTTGGAGTCGCTCCCTTTCGCGCCGGGCCGGTTCGACCTCATCTGGTGCAGCAACGCCGTCAACCATCTGCGCGATTCGCTCGACGCCGTGAAGAGTCTCGCCGCCCTGCTCGCCCCCGGCGGCCGGCTCGCGCTCGGCCAGAGCGCGTTTCTCATGGACATGTTCTTCGCGTGGGATGCGCGGCTCGAAAGGGTGGTGACGTTCGCGTGCTATCAGTATTACCGAGACAAGTACGGGCTGGACGAGCGCGACACGGCCGCGGTCAGGAATCTGTTCGGCCTGCTGAAGAGGGGCGGACTGAAAGACGTGACGGCCGGAACCGTCCTCATCGAGCGGACGGCGCCGCTGACGCCGTTGGACGAGACGTTCTTTCTGGAAGGAGTTTTTCGGCCGCACTGGGGCGAGCTGCGTCCCTACCTCTCGGCGGAAGACTGGCTCACGCTGAAGCGCGTCTGCGACCCGGACTCGCCCGACTTCTGCCTGCGCCGCCCGGACTTCCACCACCTGCAAACGTTCACAGTGGTTGTGGGCTCTGTCTGACAGGACGTGAGTTGCTACCCGCTCAACATACTTCGACCGAGCAGTGGTCTGGAGTTCTTTATCAATCCCGCCGGCCTATCCCGCGCGACTTCTATCTGCTTCCCAAGCTGCCGCAGCCCCCGACTCAGTTGCACGAGGTGAAGACATTCCGCATACCCGCTCTTGAGGTTGTCTTCGAGCCGCAGCGGGAGGCTGTAGCGCCCGCTCCAGTCGGGCAGATTCTCCGGCAGGATGATTGCGACCAGCCCGCGCGACAGGTCGAGGCTGGCCTTGATCTCCCAATCAACAAATCTGCGGTATATGGTCTGCAACCCGCAGAGCACAACCGTGCACGCGATGTCAGCCATGTACTTCTCGCGCAGGTTGGCAATGACGCGTTTGGCGTCTGTGCAGCCGCTCATCCGCTCGACCGAGGTGTCCTCGACGGGTTGGTAATAGCCTTCTATGAGGCGGCAGAACTCACGATAGAAGTGACCGTCTCCGTCATGATGATAACTGACGTAGAGCTTCGCCAGTCGAGGCGGTGGGGCGGGCGGATGATTAGACAACATGAGTGTGGCTCCCGTTCAGCGTAGGCTCGGGCAACATATGTCTGCCGGTGGGAGATGTCAACATCTATAATCGACGGGCCGCCCGCCGACGTTGCGGGCGCAGCCCGGATGAAACGTGGAGAGGATGGCTTTGAGCGCGGCCGGATTCAAAGACCTTGCGCGGGGGACGGACGTGTTCCTGGCCGGCTCCGGGCGGAGCGGGACGACGTGGGTGCAGGAACTCGTCAACCATGCGCGCGACCACCGCGTCATCTTCGAGCCGTTCCTCGGGAGCGTGGTGCCTTTCTGCCGCCACTTCGAGCGCAGGCAGTACCTACGCGACGCGGACGACTCGCACGCGTTCCTCGATCCGGCGCGAAAGATTCTGGGCGGCAAGTTCCGCAACGAGTGGGCTGACCAGTACAACGACCGGCCCGTCTATCACAAGCGGCTCATCAAAGACATCCGCGCCAACCTGCTGCTGCACTGGCTCCGAAGGCACTTCCCGGCGGTGCCCTTCGTCTTTCTCATGCGCCATCCGTGCGCCGTCGTCTCGTCACAGTTGAGGGGCCGCTGGGGCACGCGCGCCGCCGACTTCCTGCGACAGCCGCATCTGTTCGAAGACTTCCTCGCCCCCTTCGCGGGACTCATTCACTACGCGCGGGACGATTTCGATAACCTGCTCCTCGTCTGGTGCATCGAGAATTACGTCCCGCTGCAACAGTTCAAGCGCGGCGAAATCTTCCTGCTCTTCTACGAGGAGTTGGTGCGACACCCGGAGCGCGAGGTCGAACGGCTCTTCAGTTTCCTGCAACGGCCCGTCGAGCCGGGCGCCTTCGAACAACTCCGGCTCCCTTCATCCCGGAGCAGGGAGTGGAGCGCGGTCGTCACAGGCGACGACCGGCTCGACTCCTGGCGCAGCCACCTCGACGCGCATCACGTCCGGCGTGCGGTTCAATTTCTACGCCTGTTCGGACTCGACGAGCTTTACGGTGAAGACTCGATGCCGCGCGTGCGTGGGGCGCAGTTGTCGAATCAGTAAGGGCGTGAACTACAAAGACCGATACGACATCTTCATCTGCGGCGGCTCGCAGCATTTCGAGAAGCTGAGGGCGCTGCTGCCGCGCCTCCACCCGTTCGGCAGACTGCACCTCGCCTCGATTACGTTGAGCGAGCGGGAGCTTTCGGAACTGAGTCGTCACTACGACGTGCTGCACCACCCGCGCCACGACCCCGACGGCTACCTGAACTTCAACCTGTTCTGCATCCGCGACATCAACCGCCTCGCCGTCGCGCCGCACTTCATCAAGCTCGACGCCGACGTGACGGGGCGGGAGGATTGGGTCGAGTACGTTGACGGCGCTTTGAGGGAGCACCCCGAAGCCGTGCTCTTCGGCATCAAGGAGGGCTTGGCGCGCGTCAACGTGCGGCTCAAGGGGCCGCTCGTCCGCCGGAAACTCGGGAGAGAGATTCGGGTGACGGACGGGCGGAAGGTCATCGGGGGTTTCTACGTCGGCCGGACAGGATTCTTCAAACGTCACAACCGGCTCATGCAACTCGCGCACGAGTTCCTCTTCTGCTTCAAAGACGGCCGGCGGATCCGCCCGAGCCCGCGCCCCGAAGACTGGGTCGGAGACGACGCGCCGCCCGCGGGCGCCTTCACGCTCGGGGGACACTTTCAGGACTTGCAGAAGATCGGCAACGAGGACACGCTCCGCAGCCTCGTCGTCCACGCCGCACGCGCCGCCGACCGCATGTTCGTGCTCGACAGCAACGGCCGACTCTCCGTGCCCCACGGGCCGGGGACACATGAGGAAGAGTAGACAGTAGACAGTAGGCTCCGCTGTGCGGACGTTGAGGATGACAACCGTGGGGTTCGGGCGACGAAGGGTCTTCCACTGACTACTGACTACTTGCTTTCATTGACTGCCCGGCCGCGCAGGCTGACAATGACGGGGCTCACATTCTCGCGCCGTGAGGTGGACTGATGACGACGGGCAACGAACAGGCGTGCCCCGGGGCGGATGAGATCAAGGCCAAGATGTCGCAGCTCGACTTCGACCCGGACTACGCGCGTTTGCTCGAAGGGAAGGAGGTGGTCGTCGTCGGCCCGGCCGAGACGATGCTCGGCACGCAGCGGGGGCGCGCGATTGATGCGTACGACGTGGTCGTGCGGTTCAACACCGCGATTGTGTACATGCCTTTCACGAAGGAACTGGCGGAGGATGTCGGCGCGCGCACGGACATCCTCTACTGCAACAGCGAGGTGCTCATCGACGACCTCATCGGGCAGAAGAGGATGCCGCGCGAGCGCTTTCGCCCGGCCTGCGAGGGGGCCGGAGTCAAATACTTCGTCGGCACGAATAACGACTTCGCGCCCGGAGAGGCGGACGGCCGCCCGCCCAAAGGCGAGGCCGAGCTTGTCGCCTTCCGTCAGTTCGTCGAGGAAGAAGGGGCGCGTGTGCGTTGCCGGATGCTCTTCTCGACGCCGTCCGCCGTCCGCCGTTGGTTAGGCGGTTACATCGGGCGCACGGGTTTCATCGGCATCGTTGACATCCTGCGTTACGGCGTCCGCAGGCTCCACGTCATGGGCATGACCTTTTACCACAAGGGCGGGCACCTCTTCCTCGAAGACTGCGTCGGGGAGCTTGACCCGCTGCGGAATCATCTCGGCATTCTCCCGAAGCACATGCTCGGTCACAACTCATACCTTGAACTTCGGATCATGCGGGCGCTCGGCGGCTGCTTCGGGCAGAGGCTCCAGGTTGACGAGCACGTGCGGAGACTCCTTGAGGCCGACGCGGCCGGGGAGCAGCCCGCGTGGGACTGAGCCGTCAAGGCGTAGGCCGCGGGGCAGCAGGGTATGAGAATCACTCTCGTCATCTCTTCGCTCGGCGGCGGGGGAGCCGAGCGCGTCGTGACGAACATGGCCGGGTACTGGGCGGAGCGGGGCCGCGCCGTCACCGTCCTCACCACCTCGCACGGCGCACGCCCGCCGGCCTACGAGCTGCACCCGCGGGTCGTCCATCGTGACCTGGGCTTCAACAGCAGCGTGTACCTGCCCGTCTCCGACTTGAACGCCCTCCGGGCGCTGCTTGAGCTATACCACGTCATCTCGCCGGCCGAGCAGAGCAGCTTCATCGCAGACCTCAACCTGCTCGCCGCGTTGCGGCAGGCGCTCGTCGAGACGCGCCCCGACATCGTCCTCTCGTTCATGGACATCACGAACATCCGCGTCCTCTCGGCCGCGCACGGCCTCCGATTCCCGGTCATCGTCTCCGAGCGCTGCGACCCTTACGACAACTTCCTCGGCGCGGGGCGCGAGCTGCTGAGGTGGCGGCTCTACCCACGGGCCGCGTTCCTCACCGCACTGAACCCGGAGGTGCTGCGCCACTTCTCGCCGATGGTTGGCGAGAACGGGTGCGTGATTCCCAACCCTGTGCGACCACCCGGCGACGCGGGCGACGGGCGCGACACCGTTCCGCTTAAGGCGCGTGGCAAAACCATAACCGTCATGGGACGGCTCTCCTATGAGAAAGGCTTCGACCTTCTCCTCTACGCGTTCGCCTCCGTCGCGGCGCGCCACCCGGCGTGGCGGCTGCACATTTACGGCGAAGGGCCGCTCCGCTCGGAGTTGGAGGGGTTGGCGCGGCGGCTGGGGTTGTCAGAGCGCGTGAGCTTTCCAGGGTTCACGAACCGCCCCGCGACGGCGATGCGGCAGAGCGAGCTGTTCGTCCTGCCGTCTCGCAGCGAAGGGTTCGGCAACGTTCTGACCGAGGCGATGGCCTGCGGGCTCGCCGTGGTCAGCTTCGACTGCCCGAGCGGCCCACGCTACATCATCCGCGACGGCTTCGACGGTCTGCTCGTGCCGCCGCGGGACGTGCCTGCACTGGCCGCCGCGCTCGACCGCCTGATGGGTGACGAAGCCGCGCGCGCGCGCCTCGCGGCCAACGCCCGCGGAGTCCTCGAACGCTTCGCGGAGGAGAAGGTGATGGGGATGTGGGAGCAGGTCATCGCCGCAACGTCGGGAGTGCGTGCCCGCCCTGCGCAGGGGACAGCGTCTCGATGAAACTCATCATCTCCGAGATGAAGGCGTTCGGCCGTTACGTCAGTAGAGAGTTCTACTGCGTGATGCGGGAGCTGGTCGAAAACTACGGGTGGACGCAGATTGAAACAGACTCGCTCCTGCATGCCGCGCGGCCGCTGAAGGAGGAGTTGGCGGCGAGGCTCGGCCGTCTGCCGGAGACGATTCTCTTCTGGGAGGGTTATGACTTCATCAACGCGCGGGCGCTCGACGTGCTCGGGTTGGACTGTCGCAAGTGCTTCTTCGCCGACGACCTGCACTCCTGGGACGCGAAGATGAAGCAGGGGAAGCGCAACGCCTTCCACCTGTGCGACACGGTGCTTTCAACTTACGCCTTCGTCATCGAAGACTTCTTCCCCGAACTCTCGCGGACAAGGAGAGTCGTCTGGGTTCCGCATGCGGCCTCGCCCGACTTCATGCTCCAGCTCAACGAGCAGCCGGAGAACGCAGTCCTCCTCAGCGGCGCGGTCAGCCCACACTACAAACTCCGCCCGCGCCTGTGGCGTCTGCGCGAGAGCGGCGCTTACGCAATCGCCCACCACCCGCACCCGGGCTACCATTGCGACTACGACTACGAGGCGGACGAGCGTGTGGGCGTGGGCTACGCCCGGACAATCAACCGCCACCGGACGGCGTTTACGGACGCGCCGCGATACCGCTACCTCGTCGCAAAATATTTCGAGATTCCGGCGACGGGCGCGCTGCTGCTGGCGGCGGACGAAGATGTCGGCGGAGCCTTCCATAAACTCGGGTTCGTCGATGGCGTCCACTACGTGTCGGTCAACGGCGACAACCTTGAGGAGAGGCTCGCCTACGTCCTCGCCGAGAGCAACCACGCCGCGCTCGACGAGGTCAGGCGCGCGGGGCAGAGGCTCGTGTGGGAGAAGCACAAGACGGCGGATCGCGCTCAACTCATCGACGAAGTCTGCGGCCCCTGAGCGCAACACGTAGCGAAAGGGTGACGACGTTGGGCGAAGGCGACATCATACAGGGCTTGTGGATCGGCCCGGCGCTGTCGGTCATGGAGCGGCTGTCGGTCGCTTCGTTTCTGGCGTGCGGGCACGAGTATCATCTCTACGTCTACGACGACGTGGGCCACGTCCCGCCCGGGGCGGTCTTGAAGGACGCGGGCTCGATTCTGCCCGCGGAGATGATTTTTCAGTACAGGGATTTCAAGTCCTACGCGGGCTTCTCGAACTTCTTCCGCTACAAGCTGCTGCTTGAGCGAGGCGGCTGGTGGGCGGACGCCGACATCGTCTGCCTTCGACGGTTCGACTTTCAGGAGCCGCACGTCTTTTCGAGCGAGCTGACGCGCGCGGGCGCGGAGGTCGTCAACGCCGGGGTCATCAAGTCGCCCGCCGGGAGCCGCGCGCTTGCATACGCGTGGGAGACCTGCGCCGCGAAAGACCCGCGGCAGATCGTTTGGGGCGAGACGGGGCCGGGGCTTGTGGCCGAAGTCGTGCGGAGGTTCTCCCTCGAACGTCACGTCAAGCCGCCGTCCGTCTTCTGTCCCGTACCGCTACGCGACTTCGAGAAGCTCGTGGAGCCCGGCGCGTCCTGGGCGTTTAATGATGAGACGCGCGCGGTCCATCTCTGGCACGAAGCCTGGAGGCGCGTGGGGCTGGACAAGGACGTGCAGTATCACCCCGATTGCCTTTATGAAAAACTGAAGCGACGTTTCTTATGAGGTGAAGAGGTACGCATACCTCTTGAGGAAGTCGCCGTAGGTCTCGACCGCAAGCAGCAACGCCCTCACCAACTTCACTTCATACCCCTTGCGTTTGAGAAAGGCTCTCGACTCTTCACGCCAAGCATCGAGGCCGCCGGTACGCACGCGCGCGCGCAGATAGCCGGCGATGACGGTATCCCAATCGCGGATGCGTTTGAGGAACGCTTTGTCGAAGAGCGGGCGCAGCCCCGGCTCGCGTTCCAGCGCGGCGTGCGTCGCACGGTAGGCCGCGCGTGCGGCGTCGCGGAACAGACGCTTCCCCTTCGAGACTAACTCCGCATCGGGGCGGTAGATGGTCTTTAAAGAGCGCATCTCGTTGTTGCCGCGCGAGTCGTCGTCCGGGCCGCCCCAGATGAAGACTTCGTCGGCCGACAGGCTCTTGAGGATGCCGACTGCCTGAAAGTCGCGGGGCGTGCATTCGTTGGTTTGCAGGTTGTCGTGATCCATGAAGATGACGCGGAGGTGCCAGTGCCCGCGCTCCCATACGCTCCGCAGACCGACGTTGCGCGCCACGAACGACTCGCCCATCGAGTGGCCGCGGATGGCGAAGAGCGTGCCCCAGAACGTGCCGACCTGCCGCAGCACGGAGAGATAATTCCGGTCGGCGCGCGCGCGGTTCTCCGCCACGCGGAAGGCCGCGCCGACGTACTGTCTGTAACTCCGGAAGGGGACGCGCGGCGGGACGTAGACGCAGAGAACTTCTTCGAGGAGTTCGTCGGCAAGTCGCTTCGCGTCGCGCGGCGTGTATCCGACCTTCAGCCCTTCCGTGAAGTAGCCTTCGGCGCCGCCGGGCGAGAGGTAGGCGGCGAGACGGTCGAGGCGGAACGAGCTGGTACCGGCGAGCACGGCCTGACCGGGCGTGGCGTAGGTGAGAAACTGCATCGTGCGCCCCAACACGCCGGGGGCTTCCGGCAGGTTCGCGCCGTACTCGCGCGCGAAGGCCGCGACCGCTTCGTCCATCGCGCCGCGCATCTCGCGAAACCCTTCGCCGAACAGCGCGGGGTCAGAGAAGTATTCGAGCGTGCTCACCTCGCCGCCCGCGGCCGGGACGTAGTAGGTCGAAACCCTTGAGAGGTATTGCGGGATCGGCGCCTCCACGCCGTGTGTGAGACGGAAGACGCGCGACATGCGTGCGGCCGAGTTCGCCTCGTAGCGCAGCCCCTCCTGTCCGCTCCCGCCGTCGAGGCGGTGGGAGGGCGGAACCGCGTCGCCGTTCGCGCGCCTGAAGGCGACGCCGAGCGGGTGCGTCCCTCGCCGCCCGGCCCTTTTGAACTCGAACTCGATACAACTCCCCGGCGGCTTGACGACCAGCACGACGGTCGTGAGCGGGTACTCGGCCAGCGAGTTAAGCTCGGAGCCGGTCGCGTCCGCGACCCAGAAGACCCGCCCGCTCTCGCAGAGCCCTCTGAGGATGGCGGCCTCGAAGTCGGGCAGCCCCGTCGTCAGCGCGTGCGCCGCCTCCTCGGCGACGTAATGAGGCTCGAAAGGGTTGATGTCCGCGACGCCCTTCGAGGTCTTGACCAGCGCGAGAATCCTTCGGACGACCTCCTCCGGCGCGAAGAGGTAACGCGCGAGCGTCAGCTTGCATTCGCGCCGCGACAGGCGTGCGAAATCGAGCAGCGCATCGCGCGAAGCCGCGCGCGCGTCGGCACAGACGTGCACGCGTTCCAGCCGCGCGAGACGACGACGTAGCTCCTTGACGAAGCCACGCGGGTCGGTCGTCGAAAAGCCTTCCTTCAGCACGAACGGGCGGACGGTCGCCTCGTTTGGAGATTTGAGCCCGAGGTGCGTGAGGAAGAGTTGCCACTCGCCCGTGTCTTCGGGGGCGAGCTTCAGCAGTTGGTTTTCGAGCATCAGGACGGCCAGCCGTCTCGTCTCCCAACGTAGCACGGAGCCCCGCCCGGCTCGTGCGAGAAGGCTGAGCGCGAAGTCACTCGAATAGGAGTCGTGCCGCAGGAACTCTTCGAAAAGCTCGAAAGCGGCGGCATCATTTTCAAGCTCGGCGGCGAGTGCGTCGGACATGCGTGCGGGCCGCCGCGCCCGCGAAGCTCTCTGACTTTGTGCCATTCAACGAAGCCCCGGCAGACCTCTCTCTATCGAGAATGGAAGGGAGGGACGCGAGTCACACGCGTCCCTCCCTGTCTCACGGTCGCGAAAGTTTTTACACTACTTCTTGCCGGGCTTCTTCGCACCTGCCTTCTTTGCGCTTAACTTCTTCGCGGCCTTCTTTGCACTCGACGCGGCCATTTTCGGCGCTGCGTCGAGCACGGGCTTCTTGCCTCCGCCCGTGTCCTTAACGTCGTTCGCGTCGACTGCGCCTTTGTTCTTGGTCTTGCCGCCACCGGTGGAGCCGAGGGCCCACGCGAGCGCGAGCGCGAGCTGCTGCGCCACGCTTCGCTCAAGGATCACGGCGACGAGGTCGGGCTTGCCGGCGGAGAGAATCGGTTTTTGGCTTCCCATGAAGTATCTCCTTCAAATGAAGATGGCGCAGTGCGGGGCGCGGAAGGCCGGAGCCCGCCCACGGTTCAATTCCTGCTCAGAGGTTTGCCGTCCTTCGTGCCCGGCACCTTTCTGAAGTTCTCAAGCTGCTTGTTCGCGGGGTCGGGCGGCTGCGGCGTGCTCGGCGCGGGCGCGCAGTCGGCCGTCGTGCTTCCGGTGGCGACGCTCCCGTCCGGGTTGAGCACGCGGAAGATGCCCCACAGACCGAACTGCGACTTCGCGGGCACGAACGTGGTGTAAAGATAGTCGCCCGGGACGAGGCTCTCGCCGCCGGACTTGGCGATGACGATGTCGTTGTGCGTGGTGGAGCCGAGGTTGTCAATCGAGCCGATCCACTGCGAGAGCGGGTTATTGCCCAGAGCGCGAGAGCCGTTGACGTAAGGGTTGCGCTGCCAGACGTGGCCGTGCAGCGTGAACGTCTGCACGATGCCGGCGGCCGGCGGGTGCAGCAGGCGGAAGCGGGCCGGCGTGCCGGCCGTGGCGGTGAAGACCGGCGTCAACGGGTCGGCCTTCGTCAGAGGGCTCGCGATGGGCGGCGGCGCGGGGCTCTGCACCAGAAGGTTCGAAAGGGAGCAGTGACGGTCGGCCGGGAACTGGTCGGCCGAGACGTTGCCGAAGCGGTAGAAGGTCGGCTCGGCCTTGTAGTTGACGGCGGAGCGCGTCTCCTCGTTGTCGGGCTTGGTCAGCATCTTCAAGTCTTCGTTGACCAGCATCACGAACTCGCGGAACGGTGTCGGCGCGGGCGTCGTGCTCGTCACGCTGACGGTCGCCGATGCGCGCGTCGTGACGGTGTCGGTGGTCGCCGCCGCGGGCCAGCAGTCCACCTGCTTATTCGTTCCGTTCGCGGCCTTCCCGTCGCACGTCCAGGCGGCGTTCTCCGGTTCGATGACCATCGCCCCGTAGAGGCCGTTGATGTGCTGCAAGAGCGGGTCGGCCGGGAGCAGGTTGAGCGCGCCGAACTCGACCGGCGTGTACTTCATCTGCCCCGTGCCGTCCTTCTCGACGAGACCGGCGTACCATTGATACCTGGCCGGTGGGCCGCCGAACGCGGCGAGCTGGACGGCGCTGTTACCGTCGCTGTTGAAGCCCACGTCAATGCCGTAGCTCGTGGTCGGGTCGAGGGCGAGGAGCTGCGGCTGGAGCCCGACGCGCGCCGCGGGCGAGAGCGTCATCTGCGAGCCTCCGGCGACGGGCTGGTCGAACGGGGCTTGGAGCGGATACTGGCGTTTCAGCACTTTTGAGTTGGGGTCGATGGCGTTGCGTAGCGTGACGTTGATGCAGTCGCCCGCGGCGGCGCGCAGGATGAGGGGCTCGACGGGGACGCCCGCCTTGAGCTTCCCCTGCGCGTCGAGGTCTTCGGTGCGGACGTAGATGATGCCCCAGGGGTTACTCAGGAGGTTGGGCGGTTTGGTCGCGGGCGAGCCCGAGCCGCGCCCGAGGCCGCGGTTGTTGTAGACGAGCGCGCCGCCCGTCGGGCTGTTCGAGGCGGGCAGAGCCTTCTGTGCCGTCGTCGCAGTAACGTCGTAGCTCCTGACCTTCGACGGCGGAAGGTCTGCCGGGCAGGTGGCGTAGCTCACACTCACGCCCGCGCCGACGGGGTTGTTCGGCAGCGGCTTCAGCCCCGCGGCCTCCTTGTTCGGGACGTAGACGCGGAAGAGACCCCAGAGGCCGTTGTTCAAACCCAGATCGTCCGCGCTGGACGAATAGAAGTAGTCGGCGAAGGGGCGGTTGATTTTGAAGGCGGAGGAGAGCGGTGCCGTGAACTTCAACTCGAAGTGTTCGGAGAGCCCCATCGGCTGCGTGCTCTTGTAACCGGAGTTCTGCCACGACGGCTCGGCGAGCCAGCGCGCGCCCCGGATGGTGAAGAAGTGGCCGAACTGGTGCGCGCCGACCAGCGTGCGTACCAGCACGGGGTCATTCTCGTAGGCGCGCAACTGCGGCGTCTCGGGGTCGCCGTTCTGCGGCGCGCTCGACACTCCGCTCGGTCTGTAGGTCGAGTCGAAGGCGCGCGAGAGGTCGCCGAACTGACCGACGCGGATGGGGACGGGCGAGTTGCGGTAGTTGAGCGACATCGTCCCCGGCCCTGTGCCGTTGCTCGTGAGCGCGCTGCTGATGAGGCCGGGCGTCCCCGGCGCGTTGACGGCGTTGCCCTGACCGTCGTAGGCGAGCTGGAAGTCCTGGAACTCAAGGGCGAACTCGCGGAAGCTGTTCGCGCCGTTCGTCCCCGAGATGATGTCTGCCTTCCAACTGGTCGGGCCGCCGTCGGAGCGGCCGCCCATCGGCTGACCCGTCTCGGAGTCGAGCCAGGTGGAGCCCGTCGGCTCGACGAGCACGCCGGCATAGAGTCCCGCCTGCTGGTGCGTGGACGGGCCGTAGTGGTCGTGCGTGAAGACGGTGCCGGTCGTGCGGTCGTTCCCGGCGTTGTCGAGGATGGGCGGCGCGTACCAGCGCTGGACGGTCGTCTGCGCGCCGAACCACTCCTTGCATTTGCCGGTCGCCGAGGCGTAGTCGGTCGGGCAGGGGATGATATCGACGGGCGGCGGCTTCAGCGTGAGCGTGGCGGGGCCGCCTGCGAGCGGCGTCCAACTCCCCTTGTTGATGGCGTGGACGAGTTCCTGCACCTCGCCGGGGCTGAAGGTGCCGTCCTCGTAGTTCCAGCCGTTGGCCGCGCCGTCCGACGCCATCACGTCGAACTTCACCAGATGGATGTGCTGGCCGATGATGTCGGTCGGCGTGCGCACCTGGAACCTGTCGAGTTCGTAGTAGTTCGGAATCAGGTTGGTATGCCAGAACTCGGCGAGCGTCCCCGAGTTGAGACGGAAGAAGAGCGGCTCGGTCGGGCGCACCTTGTTGACGGTGGGCATCACGTCCTTCCACAGCGCGAGGATGCGCTGCTGCGCGTAGTGCCACTTGCTGTTATTGAAGACCGTGTCGAACTGGAAGGCCGCGCCCTGATAGCGACGTGGGGTCGGGCCGCCGGCAATGCTCCCGTCGGCGTTGACGCCGGGGTCGGCGAAGGGCGCGCCGAGCTGCGAGCCGAACTGGTTCTGCGCCTGGAAGCCTGCCGAAGGCTTGCGGGGCAGGCCGTTGGCGATGAAGGTGGCGGGGCTCCCGTCGGGCGTGAAGCTCGGGTGGTTGCGCGTACCGTGGAACTTCATCGCCGCCAGCTCGACGGGCGTCCCGCCTTCGGGGAGTTGAATGGCGCTGAGCTGGCCGACCTCCCCCTGATTCGACTTGCAGCCGGGCTTCGACTTGTTCTCGGGCTTCGAGCAGTCGATGAAGAAGTCTTTCGACCAGTCGGTCTTGGAGTGTGACTCGTTGGCGACGACGCCGCCCGTGACGAGGTGGCGCGCGGGGGCTAATCCGCGGGGCGGGGGCGGCGCGCGCAGGCCGCCGCGCCCGGGGATGAAGAAGGGGAAGCCGGGGTTCGACGTGACGGAGGCGCCCGCCGTGTCGCACGTCCCGCCGGAGCTGAACTGGCCGTAGCAGATCTTCTGCGCGCCCGAGATGTAGAGCGGTGAGGGGGCGGGGGCCATCGCGAGCGTCGGCATCGGCACGAGGGCGGGAATAGGCGTCCCCGTCGCGAGCGTCGTTTCGCCGTCGGGCAGAGCGCGCGAGCCCGATGCGGGGCGTCCCTGCGCGTCGAGCGCCGTGCCCGTCTCGAACACGTCGTGAACGCGCCAGACGGCCCACATGCCTGCGGCGAAGTGCGGATAGAAATGGCAGTGGAAGAGCCAGTCGCCCGCCGTCTTGTTCGAATTGCCGGCGCCGCCGCCGACCATCTCCAGCGTGTAGCTCGAACCGGGGTTAATCATCTGGCTGTCGAGGTACTGCGACGAGTCGCTGTTGGGCGAAAAGAGCCATTGTCCCGCGTGCTGGTGATGGACGTGGTTGACGCCGATGCCGCCGTGCAGGATGCGGAACTTGACGTGGTCGTTCAGGTAGCTGTGATAGACGTTCGAGGGGTCTTCGGGATAGAGCACCTTCGTTGCCTTGGGGGTCGGCGTCAACGTGTAGGGGAAGCCGGGCGGGGCCGGGTTCCTCGTCCCCGCGCACGGCGGCACGCCCAGCTCGAAGCCGGTCGAAGAGGTGCAAGGCTCCCCCGGAGCCTTCGTGTTGGCCGGCACGTCAACCATCATCGCCGGGTCGCCGACCGTCCACGACGAGAGGAAGAACTCCTCATACTTGCAATCGACACAACTCCCCATCGGCCCGACGCCGACGCGGTTGGCGTAAATCTCCGCGCCGATGCCGCCCGAGCCGTAGTTGATGGCGAAGAGGTCTTGACCCGGGTCAACCGTCGCCCCCAGGTCGGGGTCGGTGAAGACGGGGAAGGCTTGCGCCGCGTTCATCACCTCGTGATAGATGACCGTGACCTCGCGGTAGGGCTGTTTGCGATCCGGCGTCGAAGGGTTGACGCAGAAGAGCGGGTCAACCCGCGTCGTGTTGTTCGGGTCGTCGAGCAGCGAGCAGGCCGGGTCGGGTGTGTTGGGGCCGTTGACGCCCGCGAAACGGCCCGCGCCCGGGCCGGTGATGACGGCCGTCAGGTCGCTGTAGACGATGTTGTTCTGCGCGTCGAGCATCTTCAGGATGGGCTTGCCGGCGCGCGTGTGTGAAGCAGGGTAGACGGCGTTGTAGTCGATGACGGGCTGGCCGCCCGCCGTCTGGATAGGCTGACCGCCCGCGTTCTTCTTAGTCGCGAGCCTCAAGTCCTCGGCCGTGACCTGCGAGCGATACCACTCGGCCGTCGGCGGCTCGACGTTGACCGCCCCGAACAGCCCAAGCTCGATCTGCTGGCCGTTGGTGTTGGCGTCGCCCAGACTGTAGAGAAGGTACGTCCCCTCCTTCTGCGCGTAGAGTCTGTACTTGCGCTTGGCCCCGAGGGCGACGAGGCTCGACTTGTTGACGCCCACGAAGGAGCCGTCGTTGTTGATGCCCGCCGGAGCGCCGTCGCCATCGGTCGCCTGCAACTGCATGCCCTCGACGTGTAAGGAGACCTGTGTCGTACCGGGCACGGCGTTGGTCGAGGAGGTCTGATAGGGCTTGATGAGATTGGTGAGTGTGACCTCAAGACAGTCGCCCGCGTTGGCGCGCAGCACGAGCGGGCGGGCGCGCTTCGTCGGCTTGAGCTGGCTCGTGTTCAAGTCAACGTCGGATTCGAGCGCGAAGATCAGCGCGTTGGGCATGGAGGCCCCGAGGCGGTTCAACATGTAAGGCTGCGCCAGCGCTACGACGCCGGCCTTGACCGTCTTCGCGTTCGCGCCCGTGCACGGCGGCGTCGGCGTGGGCGTCGCCTGTGCGGGCGCGCTCGTTGGTGATGCAGGAGTCACGACGGCCGCCGGAGGCTCTTCGGTCTCGACGGCTGCCGAAGGTGCTTGAGGCGCAGGCGCCGTCGAAGCGTCGCCCGATGTGATGGGTGGCGGGGCGGGCGTGACGCCTTCCTGAGCGCTCTGCGTCGCGGCGGGCGCAGGGCCGGGCCGGGCCGCATCCTGTGTGATGTCGGCCGCGCGCGCGTGCACCTCGCCGCCGACGATGAGCACGAAGGCGATGAAGGAAAGGCAGCGCGAGGCTTTGTTGAGCCTGCTCGTGTGCATGAGTTTTTCTCCTTAGCCTCGACTCGGGAAAGGCCACCCGGCTCTCGCCGGGCCCTCGGACACGACCGGTCACCTGCGCGCCGTTTGGAAGTCCGGCACAGTCTTGTGAATTAACTGAAGAGGCGGGGCACCCATCAACGGAATTTTTTAACGCGCGCGCGTGAGGCGAAAGCGCGTCGGGTTTCGGAGCGCAGCTTCAGTCCTGAAACATAGCGGGTGTGTGAGTGCAGGTTCCCGCGAGAGGGTTCAAGTTCCGGCGTCGAATGCGGATGACGTACAACCCGGCAAGAAGCGTGATGTACGATGACCAGTGTATGAGTGCAAAGACGTTTGGAAACGACGGAACATATATTCTTTACCAGAAGACAAGTCAAGACTTTTGTTTTTGATAACCATGCGTCGCTGCTAGAATGCGCCGAACCTCAGTCCGCCCACCCGCGCGCGTGCAGGACAAACGGGCGATCCCTCTCGCCGTCTTCTTAAACGGAGGTCTGATGAAGCTTATCCGCCGGATTGTCCCTTACTCCGTGCTGCTCTGCTCGGCCATCCTCTTTTTTGATGCGCGCGCGCAGGAACGCGAGGGCGCCCGTCGCCCGCAGAGCGTGGTGAGTGAAGGCGTCAAGGTCGAATTCACCATCGAGCCGCTGGCCGCGGGCGGCGCGGGCGAGGTCGTGGCCGGCGAGGACGCGGTCGTGCGTTTCCGCGTCAGCGACACGGCGACGGGAACGCCGCTCTCCGGCGCGCGGCCGGCCGCGTGGATGAGCCGGCACGAGACGCCGGCCCCGGCGGACGCGGCGCAGTGCAGAGAGAAGATACAGTCGTACGTGCAGGGCAGTCTGCGCGCGCGCCCCGAGGTTGACCTGAACAGTTACCTGATTCTGGCGCTCAATCAGGAGGCCAACATCTCCGTCATCGACCCGCTGCTCGGCTTCGGCGGAAGCAAACTGCTCACACTCATCCCTTTGAGCGGCGTGGGCGAGGATTGGGCGCTGACGGGCGACGGCGCGAGGCTCTTCGTCTCGGTGCCGGAGGCGGGGCGCGTGGCCGTCGTGGACACGATGACCTGGAAGCTGGGCGCAGACATCGAGACCGGGGGCAGGCCGACGCGGCTCGCCTTGCAGCCCGACGGGAAGTACCTCTGGGTCGAGGACGACGCGCACGGCGGCGTCGCGGTCGTCGATGTCGCGGGGCCGAGCGTCGCGGCCCGCATCAAGACCGGCGCGGGCCCGCACGAAATAGCCTTCAGCGGCGACAGCAGATTCGCCTTCGTCTCCAACCGCGACCAGGGCACGCTGACGGTGATAGATGTCGGACGGCTCGTCAAACTCAAAGACGTGGAGGTCGGCGCGCCCGCCACGGCCCTCGCCGTCTCGTCGCTGAGCAAGGCCGTCTACGTGACCAACGCCGCCGCCGGGAGCATTGCCGTGGTGGACGGCACGAGTCAACGCCTGCTGTCGCGCATCGCGGCGCGTCCCGGTCTCGGCAGCCTCCGCTTCGCGCCGGGCGGGCGCTGGGGCTTCGTCACGAACACGGCGGCGTCGGCCGTGCACATCTTCGACGCCTCGACCAACCGGCTCCTGCACACCGCCGCGGTCGGCCGTGGGCCTGAGCGCGTGACCTTCACAACGACTTTCGCCTACGTCCGCTCCGCCGGCACCGAAGAGGTCACGACCATCCGCCTGAGCACTATCGGCGGCGAATTGAACGTCGTGAAATTCCCCGGCGGACAGCTCGCCCCCGGCGACTCGCCCGGCGCGAGCGCGAGCGCCGACGCCATCGTGCCCTCGCCGGAAGCGAACAGCGTCCTCGTCGCGAACCCTTCCGACCGGATGATCTACTACTATACCGAAGGCATGGCCGCGCCGATGGGCAACTTCCAGAACTACCGCCGCGCGCCGCGCGCCGTGCTGGTGATAGACCGAAGTCTGCGCGAGACTTCTCCGGGCGTTTACGCGACCAACGTCAGGCTGCCTCTGGGCGGGACGTACACAGTCTCACTCCTCCTCGACTCGCCGCGTATCACACACTGCTTCGAGGCGGAGGCTAGGGCCAATCCTGCGGCCGCAGGGGTGAAGCGGGCCGCGCTCCGCGTCGAGTATCTCAACGCAGAGAAGCGTCCACGCGTCGGTGAAGAGTACCGCCTCCGCTTCAAGCTCTTCGACGCGGAGACAGGGCAGCCCGTCGCCGACTTGAAGGACGTAAACGTGCTCGCCTTCCTTGCACCCGGCATCTGGCAGACGCGACAGTTGGCGCTGCCGGTCGGCGGGGGCGTCTACGAGTTAAGCTTCAACGTGCCGCAAACGGGCGTCTACATGGTCTTCATCGAAAGCCCCTCGCGGGGCGTGACCTTCAAGCAGGTGCCGTATCTGACCCTACAGACCGATGCGGCCACGGATAAACCGGCCAACTGAGAAGGGAGCTGACATGAACGGCTACACCTCTCTTTCCATAGCAACACGCGCCGCCCTCCTCGCCCTGTCGCTCCTCGTCTGCGCGGCCCCCGGGCCTTCGGCACGCGCGGGCCGGCAGGAGCATGCGGCGTCGCAAAGGGACGCGGCGCACTACTCCTGCCCGATGCATCCGTCCGTCAAATCGGCGAAGCCGGGCAAGTGTCCTCAGTGCGGCATGTCGTTGCGGTGGGTCGGCGAAGGGGGCGAACCGCGCGCGGCGGTCGAACATACGGTTGCGCCTTCGCAGTTCGAGATTCCAGATGTCGAGCTGCTCGACCAGGATGGACGCAAGGTTCGTTTCTACAGCGACCTCGTCAAAGGCAAGGTGGTCGTCATCAACTTCATCTTCACGACCTGCACGACCATCTGCCCGCCGCTCGGCGCGACGTTCGCGCGCGTGCAGAAGGAGTTGGGCGGGCGCGACGTGTCGCTCATCTCGATCAGCGTTGACCCCGTAACCGACACGCCCGAGCGCATGAAAGCATGGGGAGAGAAGTTCCACGCGGGCCCCGGCTGGACGTTCGTTACCGGCGACAAACAGCACATTGACGAACTGCTCCGCGCGCTCGGGGCCGCAAGTCCACCCCCCCCAGAACCCTCGCCGCCGGTGCGCGTCGGCAACGCCGCGAAGGGACAGTGGTCGCGCGCCTATGGGCTGGCGAAGCCCTCGACGCTGGTCAGGCTCATCAACGACGCGGTCGAAGGCAACCTCGGCACAAACGGAAAGGAGTCAGCCCCTTGACGAAAGTCCTCGTGACGAAAGTCCTCTTAGCCGCCGCGCTGGCGTCTCTGCTCGCGGCCGGGGCGCAGGGTCAGGAGAAGCCCGCGGCCCCGAAGCCCCCGCCCGCGCCCTCGGACGCGCACGCCGCGCA
>CAXTSK010000007.1:7773-32129 GCA_964246655.1 uncultured Pyrinomonadaceae bacterium | reverse complement strand
TCCTGACGGCCGACACCCACCTCGATCAGAAGGTGGGGGCGCTGCGCGCGGCCGTCCGGGCGGTGGGGGGGCGGGGGGGGGGGGGGGACGACCAGCGCGTCTTCGAGCGAGACGTAGCGGGCCTCGCCCTCCTCGGCGCGCGGCCGGCGGCGCGCGAAGTCCACCAGAATCCTCCGCATCATCTGCGCGGCGACGCCGAAGAAGTGCGCGCGGTTCTGCCAGCGCGCCGACTTCCAGTCGATGAGGCGCAGGTAGGCTTCGTTAATCAGGGCGGAGGTTTGTAAGAGGTGGTCGCCGCGCTCGCGGCTCATGTAGCGGCGCGCGAGCCGGTGCAGCTCGGCCTGGACGAGCGGCGCGAGGCGTTCGAGTGCTTGCTCGTCGCCGTCGCTCCAGGCGACCAGAAGCTCCGTGACCTCGTGGGACTCGGGCACACTCATACAGGGACGGCTCAAGGGCGGCGTGGGGCACGCGCCTGCGTATTTACCGCATAAAAATTGGTCGGGCTTTTTATGCGAGGGTGTGTCTCGACTACTCGGGGCTTAAATATACGCCATCTTGCCCGGCCGGTAGATAATTTTTCCGAAAAAAAAGTCGCGCCCTGATAGTTCTTGCGCCCCACGCCCGCCTTAGAAAGTGGAGAATATCCCAGTGGAGACCGAACAGAATCAATCGCCGATGAACCCGGGCAGGCTCCTGCGAATCTTGTCGGCGCGCGTCAAGCCCTACTCGCCGCGCGTCGTCGTGCTCGTCCTGACGCTGCTCGTCGAGGGCTTCTTCAACGTCCTGCTGGCGCTCAGCCTCAAGCTCATCGTCGATTACGCCGTCACGCCGCGCGACGCGAGGGCGTTAACGCTCATCCTCGTCGCACTCGGCGTCGGGTACTTGTTGACTGTCTGCTCGCAGGTCGTTCGCGATTACCTCTACGCGTGGCTCGGCGCGCACGTCATCGGCGACCTGCGCGCGGACATGTTCCGCCACCTGCAAACGCTTTCGCCCGAGTTCTACGCGCGTGCGCGGACGGGCGACCTCGCAGCGCGCTTCTCGTCGGACTTGAGCGCGGTCGAGAACGCCGTCGTGCTCGGGCTCCCGCAAGGGCTGCTCTGCCTCATCAACGTGGTCTTCAGCGCGTGCGTGCTCTTCGCGCTCGACTGGCGGCTGGCGCTCTGCGCGGCGGCGGGACTGCCGCTTTGCTTCGCGGGGCCGCGCCTGCTCGCGCCGCGCGCCCTGCGTGCCGGCGACCGTCTGCGCACGGAGCAGGCCGCGCTGACGAACGTCATCCATGAGAACCTCGGGGCGCAAGCCGTGGTACGCGCCTTCGGCCTCGGGCGCACGCTCCTCGCGGGCTTCGAGTCGCGGGCGGGGAGGGTGACCGGTCTCGCCTCGCGCTTCAACTTCCTCAGCTACGTGAGCGAGCGCAGCCCGAACATCGCAATGCTGCTCTTCCACGTCCTGCTCATCGGCGTCGGCTCGCTGCTCGCGTACGGCGGCTCGCTCACGGTCGGGTCGCTCGTCTCCTTCAACGCGCTCTTCCTGACGGTGAGCACAGCCGTCATGGGTCTGACGGCCGTGACGCCCACGCTCCTGCAAGCGACGGGCGGCATGCGCCGCGTGCAGGAACTGCTCGACGAGCGTCCGACCGTCCTCGAACGCGCGGACGCACGACGGCTTCCGCCGCTGCTCTCGGGCGTGCGCTTCGAGGGCGTGAGGTTCGGCTACGCGCCGGAGCGCGACGACCTCAAGGGAGTTACTTTAGACATCCCGGCCGGGACGCGCGTCGCGCTCGTCGGCCACAGCGGTTGCGGCAAGAGCACCTGCCTCAAACTCCTCAAACGCTTCCACGACCCGCGCGAGGGGCGCGTCCTCTTCGACGGCATCGACCTGCGCGAGGCGCGGCTCGACTCGCTCTACGAGCAGGTCAGCGTGGTCTTTCAGGAGAGCTTTCTCTTCAACACGACCGTCCGCGAGAACATACGGATGGGCCGTCCCTCGGCCACGGACGCGGAGGTCGAGGCCGCCGCGCGCGCCGCGGAGATTCACGAGGTCATCACGCGCATGCCCGACGGCTACGACACACAGGTCGGCGAGCGCGGCGGGCTGCTCTCCGGCGGGCAGCGCCAACGCATAGCCATCGCGCGCGCACTCGTACGCAACCCCTCGCTCCTCATCCTCGACGAGGCGACCTCCGCGCTCGACCCCGAGTCAGAGGCGGCTATCAACGAGACCGTCGAGCGCATCTCTCTCGGCCGCACCGTCGTCTCCGTCACGCACAGGCTCTCGTCCGTCATGAACTACGACCGCATCCTCGTCTTCCACGAAGGCAATCTCATCGAGCAGGGCACGCACGAAGACCTCCTCTTCCGCGGCGGCACCTACGCGGCGATGTGGCGGCGCCAGACGGGCACGACGCTCTCACCGGCTGGCGACCCTTGTGTGAATGACCTGAACGTCCTGCGCGACGTGCCGCTCTTCAAGAACCTCGACCGCGCTTATCTCAAAGAGATTGCCGGCGCGCTCATCACCGAGCGCGTCCCGGCGGGTCGCACGTTGATTAAGGAGGGCGAGGAGGGGCGCCGCTTCTACATCGTCGTGCGCGGCAAGGTCTCCGTCAGCGCGAAGGGCTCGGACGGACGGCCGCGCCGCCTCGCGACGCTCGAAGACGGCGACTTCTTCGGCGAGATAGCCCTGCTCACGGACTCGCCGACGAACGCCACGGTCGAGACGCTCACGCCCTCGACCTTCCTCGCCCTCCAGCGCGAACAGCTCGACAACCTCATGCGCCGTCACACGGGGCTCGCCGAGCAGGTGCGCCGCGCGCTCGAAAGCCGCCGGGCCGAGACGTGCTCCGCGTGCGCCTGAGCCGAAACGCGCGCGTCGAAGCGCCGCCCACTCGACTCCTGACAACTGTTTCGCCCTTTAAAACTTCTCCGGTCACAAAAAGATTGACTTGCACACGCGGTCTGTTGTTTATTTACGGCTCCGCCCCCGACGGTTTACTAGCAGGCCAAGCCGCGAAACTGGAGAGGTCTACCCGATGCTAAAACCGCGCAACTGTTTTCTGCTTGTCGTTCTTGTCTCCTTCTGCTGTCTCGCCGGCGCGACGCTCTTCCGCGTCGAGGCCGCGGGCACTGACCCGTCCGCGGCCAACCCGCGAAGCGTCGGCCTGGTGGAGTCCGTCCCCACGAAGTACAGGGAGCGGTATCAGACATGGAAGAACGACCTGCTCTCGACCGAGGCGGGGCGTAGCCAGTGGGAGTCCTACGCGTCGAACCCGCACTTCACGCTCACCGTCGTCATCTCGGACGACGACCGGCACGGAGCGGGGACGGGCGGCTATAAATGGGACGATTCCGGCCAACTCGTCGCCGCGACCATCACGCTGGGCAGCCGCATCGACGAGGGCTACCCGAACCCGATCTACTACCCCGTTATGTATTCGCTCTCGCCGCTCTCGGAATCATACCCGGTCGAAGGGAACGTCCTCGCGGCGGCCAAGATCGCGCACGAACTCGGGCACGTCAAACAGGCCGCGAGCACGAGCGGCGACCTCTACCGGCTACAGAACCAGTTGATGCCCGTCTACAACAAGACTCTCCTCACCAACGGCCGCGACATTCGCGACAAGCGTCTGACCGAACTGGCGGGGCGGATGGGCGGCACGCCCGTACAGATCTGGGAGAACCGCGAGTACTGGGGCGAGGTCAACGCGATGCTCTACCTGCGCGAGAGGTTCAAGAACGAAGAGCAGCATCGCGCCCTCTGCACGCGAGTCAGGCGCACCGTAGAGATGTACGCGCCGGACTACGTGGAGCGCTTCGAGCAGGTCACGCAGTAGAACTTAAAGAACCGGCCCTTTATACCAATTCGAAAAAATGTGAGCCGCCGCGCGGGCGAGAGCCTTGCGGGCGGCTCTGCCGTCTGTGGTTAAGAAGGCCGTTTTTAGCGCTAAAAACGGCCTCAAATTAACTGACGGCCGTGCCTTGCAGAAGAGGGAATTGCTTTAAATGGTCATACCATCGAAAGCGACAATTGAATTTTGGTAGAAAAACCCTTGACAAGTTAAGCCTTCCGTAAGAAAATGCGCGCACCTTTTCGAAGGCGGCGAATTCTCTCGCCGAGACCTGCATAAGCCAGAGAAGAGAACTACGACCCGACTCCTTGTGTGAAAGCGATTCTCTAAGATAATTTTCGGAATTTTCCGGTCGGCTGACTGGGCCGAAATCAAAACTAACCTGCGAACGGGCGGCTTCTCGCAAGTTCCTCCCGAGAGGTAAGTTAACCGGTTAAGTTGGTTTGACCTGACCCGCGACACGCGCGCTGATTGGATTGTGTGTGTTGGCCGTCGAGGATGTGTCGGTAATACTGGTCGCCTCGACTCACCCCGTCTCGAACGATCCAGGGCAGTTATCGTTTCCTACGCAACTTGTAGTGCCGGTTCGCGCCGAGCGGCCCCGAAGGCTGAACGCGCGTCGGCAAGCGCCCGGGGCGTCTGCACAAAAGACTCCGCCGGACAGCCGGCAGCAACCGGCACTGACGTACAGGTGAGTGCCTGCCGCCATCAACCCTTTTTCGGAGATACAAAGATGAGATCAAGATTTATGAAGTCAATCAGCCTGGCAGCGGCCTTCACGGCAGTTCTGCTGGCGGCGTCCTTCCCCGTGACGCTGCGCGCGCAGGAGTCGCGCGGCAAGATCACGGGCACGGTCACCGACCCCAACAAGGCGGCGGTGCCCGGCGCGACGGTCACCATCGTCGACCCGGCGAGGGGCACGAGCGTCACGCTGACGACGAACGGCGAGGGGTTCTTCCAGGCCCCCTATCTCCTCCCGGGCACCTACCAGGTGATCGTCGAGAACGCGGGCTTCAAGAAGTTCATCCAGGAGAACGTCCTGCTCCAGATTAACGAGACCCGTGACCTGGAGATACAGCTTGAGCTGGGCGGCACGCAGGAGACCGTGACCGTGACGGCCAACGCGGCCGAACTGAACACGTCGGACGCCAACCTCGGCCAGACCGTTGATCAGAAGCGCCTGGCCGAACTCCCGCTGGTGCACGGCGACCCCTACACGCTGATCGGCCTCACGCCCGGCGTCACCTACACGGGTAGTGCTCGCCTGGATCGACCCTTCGAGCCGACGCACATCGTCGGCTACGCGATGGAGGGCACGCGCGGCAACCGCAGCGACCTGCTGATCGACGGCGCGCCGAGCACGGCGACCGCCAACGGCAACGAAGTTATCGCGTCCTACGTCCCCCCGAGCGACATCACTCAGGAGTTCAAAGTTCAGACCTCCACCTACGACGCCCAGTTCGGGAACACCGAGGGCGGCGTCACGAGTATCGCCATCAAGTCGGGCGAGAACCAGTTCCACGGCTCCGCCTACTACTGGATCGAGCCGGGCGGGTGGGCGGCCAACGACTTCTTCGGCAACGCCAGAAGGCAGGCCAGGCCGTTCACCTTCTCCAACCGCCCCGGCTTCTACCTCAGCGGCCCGGTCATGTTCCCGCGCTTCGGCGAGGGCGGCCGCCGCCTCAGCTACGACGGCAAGAACCAGACCTTCTTCCTGTTCGCCTACGAAGGCATCCGCGACTCCCGCCCGCGTTTCGACACGTCTAACGTCTGGGTGCCGACGGCGGCGCTGGCGAACGGCGACTTCTCTGCCTTCGTCGGGGGGAATTATCAGATTTACGACCCGACGACGGGCATCCTCGGCACGGGCTCAAACGGGTGCGCGTCGGGGGCGGTCTGTAACCGCACGCCCTTCGCCGGGGGCATCATCCCCGCCAACCGCATCAACCCGGTCGCGAAAGCGATGCTGACCTACTTCGGGCAGCCGAAGCAGCCCGGGCTTCTGGGCAACATCAACGACTCCACGCTCGCCGAGAAAACCCGGAAGTATGACAACTTCACGACAAGGATAGACCGGAACTTCGGCGACAACGACCGCTTCTTCGCGCGCTATAGCTGGTACACACGCGACAGCTCCTACAACAACTACACGGGCACGGACTACGTCGGCGACAGGTTCGGCTTCGTGTCGAAGCAGGCCGTCCTCGACGAAGTCCACACCTTCAACGCAAAGACGGTCCTGAACGTCGGTTACGGCTTCAACCGCTTCATCCGCATCTCGGACGCGCCCGAAGGGCAGTACGGCCTCGACCTGACCTCCTTGGGCTTCCCCGCCTACTACAACGGCCTCGTCTCCGACGTGACCCGTCGGTTCCCGCGACTCAATTTCAACTGCACGTCGTGCACCGGGGGGGCATTGGGCAACGGCCATACCAACGAACGCCGTCCCGTCAGCAGTCACTTCGTGAAGGCGGTCATCAACCGCGCCCAGGACAATCACTCGCTGAAGTTCGGCGGCGAGATGCGAATCTACCGCGAAGACGACAGGTTCGCGAGCAACGACCAGACCGGACAGTTCACCTTCGACAACACTTACACGCGGGCCGGCAGCGCGAGCAGCCCGGACCAGGGCACCAACTCGCAGAACGTGGGCTTGCAGGCGTTCGCCGCGTTCCTGCTGGGCTACCCGAGCACGACGAATGTCGTGCGCAGGCCCGACTACTCCGAGTACTCCAAGACCTGGGGCTTCTTCGTTAACGACGACTGGCGCGTGACCAACAACCTGTCACTGACATTAGGGCTGCGCTACGAATTCGAAACGCCGCTGGTCGAGCGGCAGAACAAGAGCGTCTCCGGTTTCGACTTCTCCTACGTCCAGCCGATTGAGGCGCAGGCGCAGGCGAACTACGCGGCGCTAACCGACACGTTCCTGAAATCCAGGGTCTCTCAGATCACCGCCAAGGGCGGCCTCCTCTTCGCCGGGAAGGACACGGGTAGCGGACTCTATAACACGCCGAAGAACGGCTTCCTGCCCAGGTTCGGCTTCGCCTACCAGTGGAACGACAAGACGGTCGTCCGCGGGGGCTTCGGCCTGTTCCAGGGCTTCCTCGGCGAACGTCGCGGCGATGTCATCCAGCCGGGCTACTCGTTGACCACGACCGTGCCGACCGTGACCAACGCCAACGGGACGCCGATTCCCGTTTCCATTTCGACCCCCTTCCCGAACGGCATTCTGGAGCCGACCGGCAACAGCCTCGGCAAGCAGACCGCGCTCGGACAGGCCATCTCGTTCTTCAACCAGGACCCGAAAGTCTCCAAGCAGGCGCGGTGGTCCGTTGGCCTTCAGCGCGAGCTTTGGGACGGCTGGGTGGTCCAGCTTGACTACGTCGGAAACCGGGGCTACGACATCGAGATTACAAAGAACATCAACGCGCTCCCGAACCAGTACCTGAGCACCGATACCTCGCTCACCGCGGCGATGTCGACGCTCAACACGACGTTGGGCGCCACGGTCGCCAACCCGTTCAGGAATCTGATACCCGGCGCCGGCGCCACGACCGCGCGCTCGAATTTGCTGAGGCCGTTCCCGCAGTTCGGGGACATCAACACGACGAACAACGACGGCAACACCTGGTATCACTCGGGCCAAATCTCGGTGAACAAACGGTTCGCGAAGGGTTATGGCATCCAGTTCGCCTACACGCGATCCAAGTGGTTGCAGGCCACCGAGTACCTGAACGCCGGCGACGAGAAGCCGACGAAGATGATCTCGGATCAGGACTCTCCGAACCGGTTCACGATGAGCGGCTTCCTGGCGCTCCCCTTCGGCAAGGGACAGCCCCTGCTTACCAACCCCAACTGGCTTACGAACGCGGTACTGGGCGGCTGGCAACTGGAAGGGACCTACTCCTACCAGTCCGGCTTCCCCATGAGGTTCGCCAACGACGCCTTCTACGTCGGCGGTGAGATCGGCATCCCGAGGAGCGAGCAGACGGTCGACCGTTGGTTCAACACGAGCGCGTTTCTTACCACGGCGCCGGTGAGCCACCTGAGGACATTGCCGTTCTACTTCCCGGACGTGCGATTGGACCCGATCAATAACGTCGACCTGGGTCTGCGGAAAGATGTTCACCTGAAGGAGCAGATGAGGCTTCAGTTCAGGGTGGAATTCCTGAACGCTTTGAACCACCCGCTGCTCCCGGGCCCGAACGTGAGTCCGACGAGTTCCGCATTCGGCACGATCAACTCTCAGAGCATCTCGAACCAGCTCAACTACGCGCGCCGCGCGCAGCTGGCCGCGAAGTTCATCTTCTAACCGCGGAAGTCTCAGAGGCTCCCGCGAGAGGGGTCGGTCGGCCTTCAAAGGGTCGGCCGGCCCCTCGCTCATTTCGTCCGACTTGTCGGCGCGAAGGCGGCGGGCGCGGGCGACGTAATGTACAATCGTCTCCCGCACTCCCGACGGGCTGTTTTTCCTACGTCCAATTTGGATTAGACTAGGAGGCGGTTCCGCACGCCCGAACATGAGAGTGACTCCCCGCACGAACGTCGCACACTACCGCATCATGGAAGCCCTCGGCGCGGGCGGGATGGGCGCCGTCTACAAGGCTTACGACGAGAAGCTGCACCGCGTCGTCGCCCTCAAGCTCCTGCCGCCCGAGTTCACCGCGCACGAGGAGCGCCGCCGTCGCTTCCTGCAAGAGGCGCGCGCCGCCTCCATCCTCAACCACCCGCACATCATGACCGTCTACGAGTTCGGCGAGGACGGCGGCCACCCCTACATGGCGATGGAATACGTCGAGGGCGAGACGCTGCGCCAGAAGATTAAGACGCGCCCGCTCCCGACGGCCGAAGCCATCGGCTTCGCGATTCAGATCGCCGAAGGGCTCGCCAAGGCGCACGAGGCCGGCGTCGTCCACCGCGATTTGAAGCCCGAGAACCTGATGGTCAGCCGCGACGGCTACGTCAAGATTCTCGACTTCGGCATCGCCAAGATGATTCCGACGAAGCGCCGCGCGACCGTGGCCGACAGCGCGCAGAAGACGCTCGTGCGCGTCGAGACGCAGTCGGGCACGGTCATGGGGACGGTCAACTACATGTCGCCCGAGCAGCTCCTCGGCCAGCGCATAGACCTGCGCTGCGACATCTTCTCGTTCGCCATCGTCCTCTGCGAGATGCTGACGGGCTCGTGCCCCTTCGCGGGCGAGAACCAGATCGACACGATGCACTCCATCCTTTACGAGGAACCGCGCCTGCGCGACTCGGCCAAGGCACAGCTCCAGCCCGAGCTTTACCGCATCATCACGAGGGCGCTCGACCGCCAGCCGAAGCGCCGCCACCAGACGGTCAAAGAACTCGCCGACGAACTCAAAGCCTTCAAGCGCGACCTGGAACTCGGGCAGGCCGCGCCGACCTTAACGAAGACGAAGCTCGTGCTCAGGCGCGTGACGACGCTGCCGCGCGCGCGCGGGATAGATTACGAGAGGGAGTTGAACGAGGCGCAGTATCGCGCGGTGACGACGACCGAAGGGCCGCTCCTCATCGTCGCCGGGGCGGGGACGGGGAAGACGCGCACGCTCGTCTACCGCGTCGCGCGTTTGATCGAGACGGGCGTACGGCCGGAGTCGGTTCTGCTGTTGACCTTCACGCGGCGCGCGGCCTCGGGGATGCTCGCGCGCGCGGCGGGGCTGGCGGACGCGCGGTGCCAGCGCGTCTCGGGCGGGACGTTCCACAGCCTCGGCCACGGCGTGCTACGCAGGCACGGCGAGGCGTCCGGCGTCTCGCGCAACTTCACCGTGCTCGACCCGTCCGATACGGATGACCTCGTTGACCTTCTGCGCCGCCGGTTGAAAATCACGCGCGACCGGCACTTCCCGCGTAAGCGCACCATCTGCTCGATCTTCAGCATGGCGGTCAACAAGGACTGCACGGTCGAAGAAGTTCTCAAGCAGTCTTACCCGCACTTCATCGACGAGCGGGCCGCGCTCGAAGAACTTTACAAGTCTTTCGAGGAGTTCAAGCGCGCGCGCAACCTGCTCACCTACGACGACCTGCTCCTGCGCCTGCGCGAGGCGCTCGAAGGCGGTGAAGAGTTGCGCCGTCTGCTCTCCGAGCAGTACCGCTACATCATGGTGGACGAATACCAGGACACGAACCGTTTACAGGCGCGCATCGTGCGCCTGCTGACGGCGACGCACGACAACGTCGCGGTGGTCGGCGACGAGTGCCAGTCCATCTACTCGTTCCGCGGCGCGAGTCACCGCAACATGCTTGAGTTCCCCGAACTCTTCCCCGCCGCGCAGGTCATCAAGCTGGAAGAGAATTTCCGCAGCACGCAGCCCGTGCTCGACGTGGCGAACGCCATCATCTCCGACGCCGAAGAGGGCTACGGCAAACAACTCTTCTCGCGGGTGGACGACGCGGGCGAGCCGCCCCTTCTGGTGAGCGCGCGCGACGAGAACGAGCAGTCGCGCTTCGTCGCCGAGCGCATCCAGGAGCTACGCGCCGAGGGCGTGTCGCTCTCCGAGATATCGGTGCTCTTCCGCGCCGGCTCGCACTCGTTCGACCTGGAGATTGAGCTGGGCCGGCACGGCATCCCCTTCCGCAAGTACGGCGGCATCAAGTTCGCCGAGTCGGCTCACGTCAAGGACGCGCTGGCCTTCCTGCGCGTGGTCTCCAACCCTTCGGACACGCTCTCGTGGTTCCGGACGTTGAAGCTGCTCGACGGCGTCGGCGACGCGACCGTCAACCAGATACTCGAACACCTCGGCGTCGAGCGCCGCGAGTTCCGCGCGGTGAAGACGAAGGAAGCGCTCTTCCGTAAGCTCAACCGCTTCCCGGCGCGCCCCGGTTACAGGGAACAGCTGGCGAAGCTCGCGCGGCTGCTCACCACGCTCGTCGAGAGCAAGTCGCCGAGCGCGCAGCTCTCGACCGTGCTGCGCTTCTACCGCCCGATTCTGCGCGCGCGCTACGACGACCACCCGCGGCGTGGGCGCGACCTCGAACACCTGCAAGCAATCGCGAAGCGCTACAAGAGTTCGGCCGAGCTGCTGGCGGACGTGGCGCTCGATCCCTCGGACGCGACGCAGAACGCCGGGCGCGAGCGCGGCGGCGGCACCGTGACGCTCTCGACCGTCCATTCGGCGAAGGGGTTGGAGTGGGACGCGCTGTTCGTGATCTGGATGACGGACGGCTGGTTTCCCTCGTCGCGCTCGTACGACGAGTTCGAGGACATGGAGGAGGAGCGGCGATTACTCTACGTGGCGACGACGCGCGCGCGCCGGTATCTCTACTTCGTCTACCCGCTGGCCGCGCAGCGCGGGGCTGAGGCCGACACGGTCCCGACGGTCTCGCGTTTCCTCGAACCCATCCCCGACAACATCCTGCCGCGCGCCGCGCTCTCGGACGGCGGATGAGCGCGGGGCGACGCGCGCAGGGCTAGCCTTCATGCCGCGCGGGGATTTTGATGCCGCACTTGTTGTCTTTGGGAATCTTGCCTTTGACGGGCGGCTTGGGAAAGTACTGCGTCACGACCTGCGCCTGCTCCGCGATTTTCTTACCGGCGATGAGCCGTATCACCTCCAGCGACTCGTCCACGCCCGAGGAGACGCCCCCGCCCGTGACCCTGTTCCCGTCCACGACGAACCGCGGGTAACCCCGGGCGACCTTCACGCCCTTCATCTTTTTGAGGCAGGGAATCATGCCCCAGTGTGTGGTGGCCTTGTAGCCTTTGAGCAGGCCGGCGGTCGCGAGCAGCATGGCCCCTTCGCACACGGACGTGACGTACTCGGCCCCCGGCGCCTGCTCCTGTAAGAAGCTGATGTAGTCGAGGTCGTTCATCATCTTCTCGGTCGTGTCGTCGCTGGCGCCGGGCACCCAGATGAGCTGCGCCTGCTTTTTGGGTTTGCCGTCCTTGCCGCGGTAATCGGCGAACGAGCTGTCCGCGACGAGCCGGGGGCCGGCGTGGGTCTTGACCACGCGACCTTCGGCCTCGACCAGTTCGAGCGTCACCTTCCTCTCCGTCCAGTAGAACCCCATCCAGTAGAACATCTCGCACGCGGAGGTCACGTCGAAGAGATTGACCGCTTCGTAGAGGGGGATGACGATGTGAAAGGGCTTTGGCGGCTTAGGCATCGTGTCTGCTCCTGTCGGAATGAGCGTGTGCCGACGAAATCGAGGTTGAGGGGCGGCGCGACCGTACGGTTCTTTGAGTCTGACGCCGAGGGCTTCGAAGGACGGCTCACACTACTGTCGCGGCCGTTTTCTGTCAAGGCAAATCCTACCAGGCCAGAGGCTTTCCCCTGCTTGACGAATTTGCGGCGACGTGCCGAAAAAACTCTTGACTATGTATGTTGAGAGGCATATCGTGACGCTGCTTTAAGGGTTATAACTCCTGCCGGCGGATGCCCTCTGCCGGCCTCCATTTAACTCTCAGTCTTGTTTCATCAATACCCGGATTTATTGACCGAGTCTTCGCCCGACGTGCTCGGCCGACAATGAACCTGCCGGGTAGCGCCCCGCTCACAGCGCTCGCCGAGGTCTGGCGACACACGTTCCGGTTTCAGCTCGACCAGGCTCGGGCGGACTCTGCCGCGGGCGTCGCCTCCACATCGCCCGGGCGCGCGTGAGGGCGCGCACTCCCGCCCCGAGGATTGAGAGACGATAGCGAAAGGAGAAGGGTTATGCCTGATTGGACAGTGAAGATTGTTTCGGCGAGCACAGGGGGCGCGAAGTTCTCGCCCTCCGCGCAGATGACGCAGCAGGACGACCTCGTCAGCTGGAACAACACGACCAACGAGACCCACCAGCCGTGGCCTACCGACGAGGAGTACAACCCGCTCGACGTGTCGAGGTCTTCGCCGCAGTACCTTTCCGACCCCATCCCCGCGCACAGGTCTTCGCGCCCGAGCTATGACGTGGCGCAGCCGTCGGGGAGCCCGCCCCCGGCCACCTGGACGGTCTATTACTACTGCGCGACGCACCCGGACAGAGATTTGGAGCGCGGGCAAATCCTCGCGCAGCAGACACCGACGAGTCTCGACGATACCGACAGTTGAGCCGCGGCGCTCACACGAGCCCGGGCGAGTTCTGACTGCTCAGTCAGTGAAGGAGGGTCGCGATGTGCCTGCCCGCGTTGAAGCTTCAATCATCCGTTGAATGTCAAAGGCCCGTGCGCGAGTCGCGCCGCGGTCGTTACTTACTGCGTCGGCTGGCGGCCGCGCTCTTCTTCGCCGCGGCGCTCGCGTCCCAGGTTCAGACGGCGCGCGCACAGACGCCCACGCCCACGCCGTTCGGCCAGTGCCCGCCGAGCATGGCGACGGGGCAGCCCTTCTTCTGGGTGCCCGAGCTTGCCGCGCAGAACGGCAAACTGCGCGGGACGGTCATGCTCGGCGACGAGCAGCGCTGGATTACGAACCGCATCCCGGTCTCGGCGCCGACCGACCAGAGCCAGTCGCAGTGCTTCCCGCAGTACGTCCGCTACTTCTGGGGACTCGACACCGTCATGTACAAGATGAGCCCGCAGGGCGCCGTCGTCGCAGTGCCCTACGCGCCCAAGCCGGTGGACGCGGGCTACGCGCTGCCGCAGCCCGGCCCGACCCTGCGCGCGCGCGTCGGCAACCTCATCCAGCTCGCCTTCATCAACCAGATCGACCCCAACGACTTCGGCGACTCCATCGACCGCGGCGAGACGGGCCGTGGCGGCGGCTGCGACGAGACCAGCGCGGGCTACCCCGGCGGCGACAAGTACCCCGACTGCTTCCACGGCTCAAGCACCGGCAACATACACTTCCACGGCACGCACACCAACCCGAACACGACCGGCGATAACGTCTTCATCGAGGTGCGCCCCAGCTTGCGCGAGAACGACAAGCCGATCACCACGCCGAACCGGGTCGAGTTCTGGTTCAACGAATTCTTCACGCGCTGCGAGCAGGAGCTAAGCCGCAGCCAACTGCGCGAGTGGCCGACGAGTTGGGCCGACATGCCGAAGCAGTGGACGGACGACTAGGAGATCTTACTCAAGCGCTACGACGCGCAGCTCGTGAAGGACTACGGCACGGGCGTCAAACAGCTCTGGCCGGTGAACGCAGTACAGATTAAGGAAGGCGCGTGGCCGCAGTACTACATCGGCGCGTTCCCTTACTGCTACCGCATCCCCGAGTACACCTCGACGACGTGGCCGCCGCCGGCCCCTGCGACGACGGTGATGGGCGGCGCGGGCACGGCCGAAGCCGGCCACGAGGGCATGAGCATGGGCGGCGGCGCGAACACGGCCGGGGTGGACATCTCGGGCGCACAGCTCCGAATGGGGCAGGCGCCGGGGACGCACTGGTATCACGCGCACAAGCACGGCTCGACCGCCATCAACGTTTCGAACGGCATGACCGGCGCGTTCATCATCGAGGGGCAGTACGACGACGACCTCAACAAGTGGTACGGAGACGGCTGGACGCGCACGCAGCCGTTGATGGTCGTCAACCAGCTCGGCGTTTCGCCCAACCTGATGCGCGGCCCTGGGAGCCAGCAGGACAAGGGGCCGGACTTCTCCGTCAACGGGCGGCTGAAACCGGTCGTCACCATGGCCCCCGGCGAGGTGCAGATGTGGCGCATCGTCAACACCTCGGGCCGCGCCGCGATGTACTTCGAGAGCGCGCCCGCGGGCTTCCAATGGAGGCAGCTCGCGCAGGACGGCGTGCAGTTCAGCGACCACAATTACAAGAACCTGCCCTTCCAGAAAGTGGTGGTGGCTTCAGGCAATCGCGTTGACTTACTGGTCAAAGCCCCGAACGCGGCCTGCCCGCCGCCGGGGTGCCCCGTGTTCGTCAAGAACATGGTCGATCCTTCCGACCTGACGGGGACGAGGCCCGCGCAGCCGCTCACGCTCCTGTACGTCAAGGTCGATCCGTCGGTGGTCATCTCGAACCCGAACCGGAAGCAGTTCATCCCGAACGCGCCGACCTTCCCCGCGTTCCTCAAGAGCATCGCGGACGCGGAAGTGACGGGGACGAAGCAGCTCGTCTTCGGCACAACGCCGCCGAGCAACCCGCCTGCGGCGCCGGCAATGCACACCATCGACGGCAAGAAGTTCGACGGCGAGGTCGGCGAAGTCGTGCTGCTCAACAAGGTCGAGGAATGGAAGGTGTCGAACGCGACCTACGGGCCGAAGATCGCGCACCCGTTCCACATCCACATCAACCCGTTCCAGATCACGCAACTCTTCGACCCGAACGAGCCGCTCATCGACCCGCGGACGGGCAAGGCGCCCATCAACCCGAAGACGAAGCTGCCCTACGTAGACCCGCAGACGAACCAGTCGGCGGTGAAGTACGCCTTCCACCCGACGAACCTGGCGCCTTACCAGTGCTACCTCAACCCCGACAAGCCCGAGACCTGGGTGCCGATGACCTGGCTGCCGGGCGGCTGCAAGCCGACGCCCGTGGCAACGAACATGGACAACATCTGGTGGGACGTTTTCCCGATTCCTTCGGGCTACGCGCCGACGCAGGTGCAGCTCGGCCCGGACGGCAAGCCCATCCTCGGCCCGAACGGGAGGCCCGTGACGAAACCGGTGCTCAACGCGGCGGGGCAGCCCATCCAGGTGCCCGGCTACTTCAAGATGCGGAGCCGCTTCGTCGATTACCCCGGCTTCTACGTCCTCCACTGCCACATCCTGGCGCACGAAGATCGCGGCATGATGACCATTGTCGAGGTCGCGCCCGCGCGCACGCCCTACTCACACAACTAGCTTGAAACGCGGAGGCGGAAACGATGAACGATGAACTGTAAGACATCTGGTTTAAGTTCATCGTTCATAGTTCCCCCTTACTACTTACACTCGGGGGTGAGCTAACGATGGGAGACCAGACGCAAGACACACAGCCGCCGGCCGCTTCGCGGTACGAGCGCGTCAAGCAGATTCTCGACGCCGCGCAGGGGGCGGCGAATCCCAGCTACAACGGGCTCGGGCGCTTCTGGAACCTGCCGCTCGACAAGTTGATGGAGGCGAAGCTCTACGGCATCCGCCTCATCGCCGAGCCGCCCGAGCCCGACCCCTGCGACGACATCGTCAACCCGACGCGCTCCTGCTGCGAGGACGACGAGCCCGAGCCTCAACCTGCGCCTCAGCCGATGCCTGAAGGCGGCGGTCACTCCTGCTGCGGCGGGGGCATGACTACCGGCGGCGTCGGGCCGAGTCCCGGCGGTGGAGGCTCGAAGCCGTCCAAAGGTCGTGGCGCGGCGTCGGGCCTCATCAAAGGTCTGCGCGGCGAGTTCCCTTTCGACGGCACGCAGTTCCCGCCGCTGATGTGGGGCGGAGGAAGGGTCTCGGCTTCGGACATCATCTTTATCCAGAGCTGGATTGACGACGGCTGCCCCGCGACGGATGCGACGGCGTCGGACGCGACGGCGACGGATGCGACGACGACGGTCTCGCCCGCGCGGGTGAACATGCCCTTGGCTCTCGCACGCGCGCAGGGGCACGAGGAGCACCCGCTCTCGACGAAGCCGGTCAACGACTTCAGCTTCCAGACGAACAGGACCAAAGTCCGCAAGAACGTCGAGTGCCTCAACGACGAGGAGCTGGCCCGCTTCCGCCGCGTCATCCGCAAGATGAAGTGTTACGACGACTTTCACCAGTACGACCAGCGCAGCTTCCGCTTCTGGGCCGACATCCACGCCAACAACTGCCAGCACGGCTGGGAGCAGTTCCTCACCTGGCACCGCCTCTACCTCTACTACTTCGAGCAGCAGATGCAGGACATCGACCCGACGGTCACGCTGCCCTACTGGGACTGGCCCATGTACCGCGACAACGTCCTCGCCTCCATCCAGGACACGCAGTCGTCCGGCCCCGGGCTCGACAACGGCACCGTCCCCTGCGCGTACCGCTGCTGGGTTGACCGGCGGGCGCTCGACAACCTCAAGGGGAAGATTCCCGACGAGACGTGGACGAAGTTGGAGAAGATATCCGTTACAGACTTGGACCCCAGGTGTCACGACAAGACGAAGTATTACGACTCCGGGCTCAGGCTCTTCAACGGCGCGGGCATCGCCTACGGCGCAGACCCGGCGGGCGACCAGCGCATCATCGCCGAGCTTGCGCGCGCCAACCCCCTCTGGATTTGGAACCGCTGGCCGGGCGGGAACGGCAACCTCATCTTCGAGGCGTGGCCGACCGACGAGGACATCCAGAACATCCTCAAGATTCCGAGCTTCTACAACTTCGGCAGCGGCCCCGACAGCAACCACTTCTTCGGCGCCTGCGAGAACATCCACAACCTCATTCACAACTTCTCGGGCGGCGGCAACCCGAACTTCGGCAAGCCCGGCGAGCCGCAGTACGGCTACATGCAGTCGGCCGGCACGACCGCGCGCGACCCGATCTTCTGGGCGCACCACAGCAACGTTGACCGCCTCTACGCCGTGTGGCAGGGCATGCACCTCGGCGCCGGCCCCGACGACCCCGAAGACGTGCTCGCGCCGTGGCCGAATCACGTCAAGGACGTGGCGGCCATCAGCGACCTCGGCTACGAGTACATGAAGTCGGCTTACGTCTTCGAGACGAACAGCCAGTTGCCCATCGCACGCTTCAAGTCGGCGGCGGCGGCCGTCCCCCCGGCGGTGCTTCAGAACCACAGCGGCGCAGAGGTGCGACTGCACAAGGTTCAGTATTCGACCGCGGGCGGCGCCTTTGTCCGCGTCTTCCTCAACGAGCCGGAGGCCGACGCCTCGACGCCGACGCGGGACAACCCGCACTTCGTCGCGCAGCTCGCGACCTTCTCCGGCGAGTGCATCGGCGGCCCCGGCCACTGCGACGTGCCGCCCGAGTCGCGTCGCAAGTACGACCTCCGCCCGCGCCACCGCAAGACGCCCGGCAACTTCCGCATCGACGCGACCGAGGCCGTCCGCCGCCTCACCGCGCAGGGCGAGACTGACTTCCAGGTCAACCTCGTCGTGCTCGACATCGACGGCACGCCGAAGCCGAACGCCCTCTGGATGGAGGGGGTCTCGTTGAGCTTCAAAGACTAGACGGAACTCATACCAGGAGAGCCCGCGATGAAATTCAAGATTCACCCGGCCATCGGGATCGCGCGCGTCGGCGACAGCCCCGACGCCTTCTACCTCGCGCCCGAACAAGCCGGCGGGATGCCCAACGAGCTGAACCCGGACGGCACCGAGCAGCCCGTCACGAAGTTCAAGGACGGCCACGGTCGCGTCAAGCGGCAGGCCGCGCGCTTCCGCGTCTACGGCTACGACGACGACTTCAAGCAGGGCAAGGAGATTCAGGCCGGCGAACAGATTACGGTCGTTAATAAGAAGTCGGGGCAGACGATGGTCGGCCAGGTGAAGGACATCCAATGGACTGTCTACCTCGCCAACAAGAAGGCGAGCTGGTACGAGTTTCAGCAGCTCGACGGCGAGCACGGCTACGGCTCAGACCATCCCCTGCGCAACAAGGATGTTGCCAACCCCGACGAGCGCCAGCAGCTCATCATCGACCCCGGCCCGCAGACCGTCAGCTACTCGAACAAGAAGCAGCGCGTCGCACACTTCGCGCGCGGGCAGAACCCCGGCTACACGCAGTCGTTCCCGCCGCCGCTTCGCCCCAACTCCATCGACACGCTCGGCGAAATCCGCGCCATCCAGCAGGGCCAGAACCTCCGCCTTCTCGTGCTCGGCGGCCACGGCAACTCCGGCTCCTACAAGAAGGGCTTCGGGCAGCCCGTCATCCACGACTACGCCAACAACGACGGCTGGTTCGACGACGTGTCCGACGGTCCAGTCACGGCGACCGTCGTCTACAAAATCATCAGCGTGGACGGGCGCACGAATGACCCTGGCGTCGGCACCACCAAGAGCATCGACGTGGATGTCCCGGCCTGGTGCATCGTCGGCTACCCGCGCTACGCGCCGATGATCGTGGACATCGTGACGATGGACGAAGTCGCCTACGACGTGGCCGTCCGCTATTTCGGCTACGACACGTACATGTACGGCACGCCGCCCTTCTCCGGCCAGAAGCCGCCCGACCCCTCGGACGCGCAGGCGCTCGGCCTCTGGCGCGAGAACGCGCAGTGGAACCAGGACTACTACCCCTACTTCTACCGCGACATCTGGCCCATCCTCACGCGGCCGCAGAACTACCAGTTTGTCTTCGACTTCGACAGCTTCGCGGGCGGCGACCCGCACGACACTGCGAGCAGCCAGAACTTCGACCCGGCGCTCCTCTCCGTCCCACCCTACGATGGCGAAGACTCCCAAGAGCGCGAGAAGCGCCGGGAGTGGCGCATGCGAATCTGGCTAGCCCTGCGCAAGCCCGGTCAGGAGAACTTCTACGACTTCCCGGTCGATACCGCTACGTCGGAGTACGCGGCCCTGCTCTCGGGGCATCAACATCGTGCCAACCAGCTTCAGCATACGAAGTACTCGTACGTGCTGATGCCTTTCCTCTGCGGCGACAACCCGATCTCGAACACCGTGCCGTCGAAGTTCCTGCGGCTCACCGACACGCAGCTCTTCATCCTCGGCCAGTGGGCGCAGGGCAAGTTCATCAACGAGCAGCAGGAGGACATCCCGACGACCCCGCCGGAGCAAGCTACACAGACCGGCACCGACCTCGACCGCGGCGTCCTCTCGAACGGGCTGGGCGGCTCCTTCTGTCCCGGCGGCGAGGTGACGTGGATCATACGCAACCCCGCCATCTACGCCGGGCCGTTCCGCATCAGGCACAGCCCCTACTTCTCGCCCAGAACGCTCGCCTCCTGGCAACCGAACCCTTTGAGCCTGCCCGGCCTGCTCGCCACGCCGCAAGACCAGGGGAGCATGGCGGTCGGGCTCGAACCCGGCGACCTCACCAAGTACAGCGCCGTGCCGTGGCAGTCGGACTTCAACGAATGCTCCACGCAGACGACGGACATCACCTACGCGCAGTGGAACGTCATCGAGCCGCAGAGCGTGGGCGACCCCGCGGCGGACGTGACGCAGACGACCTACTGGTGGCCCTCGCACCGGCCGATGGAGGTCTTCAACGCGTCGGGGGCGCAGGTGCCCTGGTCGCAGGGCATCCCGCAGACGAACGCGGGCGACTTGAAGATGGTGACGGCCTGGAAAGACCTCGGCTTCCTTAACGCCAACCCCGACTACACGCCGACCAACGGCAACCCGCAGTACATACAGGTCGAGCGCAACGACGACGAAATCTGACGCGAGGTCAACGAGAGATGAGTCCGCGGAGTGAAATCTTCGGTCACGACGTTGTGATTCTCGGCGGCGGGCCGGCGGGCGCGGCCGCGGCGCTCTCGCTGCGCAGGCACGCGCCGTCGCTCTCCGTCGCGCTCGTGGAGCATTCAAGCTACGACGCGCCGCGCGGCGGCGAGACGCTGCCGCCGACGGTGCAGGGCGTCCTTGAGCAGTTGGGCGTGTGGGAGACGTTCGTCGGGCAAGGACACGTCGCCGCCTACGGGTCGTGCGCGGCGTGGGGCTCGGACGAACTCTTCGACAACGAGTTCATCTACCACCCCGAAGGCCGCGGCTGGCATCTCGACCGCCGACGCTTTGACCGCATGCTCGCGCGTGAGGCAGAAGGCCGGGGCGTCACCACGTACGCGGGCTATAAATTCGTCAACTCAAGCCACGACGACGGCGGCTGGCTGCTCAAGGCCAAGTCGGAGCAGGGAAGCGAGGCGCACGTCGAAGCCTCCTTCGTCATCGACGCCACGGGGCGGCGCGCGGCCTTCGCCGCACAGCGCGGAGTCAGGAAGGTTCTGCTCGACAGGCTGCTCGGCGTCTCTGTCACGTTCGGCGCGCACCAGGTCGAGCCGTTCGGCGACACCTACACACTCGTCGAGGCTTGGGAAGAAGGCTGGTGGTACTCTGCGCTGCTGCCCGGTGAGAAGGTGGTCGTCTTCTGCATGAGCGACGCGGACATCGTGAAGCGGCGCGACCTGAATTCGACGGACGCGTGGCTCGGTCTGCTCGAACAGACGCGCCACACGAAGGAGCGTGTGCGCCGCGCGACTCCGCTCGGCGCGCCTTCCGCACACGCCGCGCACACGCACCGCCTGGAACGTCTGACCGGCGACGACTGGCTCGCCGTCGGCGACGCGGCGACGACGTTCGACCCGCTCTCTTCTCAAGGCATCCTGAAGAGTCTGCGCTCGGGCGTCCTCGCCTCCTACGCCGTCGCAGACTTCTTCAAGGGCTCTTCGTCCGGGCTCGAAAAGTACGAAGCCGTCACCGCGCGCGAGTTCGAAGATTATCTGGACGTGAGGGCCGACTTCTACGGGCGTGAGTGCCGCTGGGAAGACTCGCCCTTCTGGCTGAGGCGCCAAGGGCGCATCACACTCGCCCCCGGCGCCGTGCTTCGCGCAAGCGAAAAGGCCGCCGACGCGGCGGCCTTCGACAAACTCTCAATGCACCTCCCGGCGCGCGATCTCGAACTGCTCTGCCGCCTCTGCGAAGCCCCGCGCCGCGCGCAGGATGTCGTCTCGGACTTCAAATCACGGAGCGGCTTCCCTTTAGACCGCCGAATCATCCTCGCCCTCCAATACCTCGTCGAGGAGGGCGTCATCCGACCCGCGTCAGTCTAAACTGCAAGCGTAGCTCGCCCAGTAGGTGACCGTCCGCACGGACGAGCGCTCGACGGCCACGCGGCCCAACTGCTCAAGCTCGCGCGTGTAGATGCGGCGCAGGACTCGCCGCAACACGAAACGCTCCAACACGCCGAGCGGCCCGCCCGCCGAAGTCAGCTCCGTGCAAAACGTCACGTACGAGCGCGAGCCTTCGGGCTCGACGACGAAGGTCGTGACCGGGCCGTCGCCGCCCGTGTCCGTCTCGACGAGCACGCGGCCCGGCTCGGGCTCGGTGACGACGGCGCGCAGGACGCGCGTCTGGCCGAGCACGCGCATCTGGAAGCGCACGACTGTGCCCTCGCCGCGCCCGCCCTGCTCGACCTCAAGCCACTCGAAATATTGCTTCGGCAGAATCTGCGGGTGGCCGTTGCGGTAGTCCGCGATGATGTTGTAGACAACGTCGGCCGGCGCCTCCACCCGCGCCGACACCTCGACCGTGAAACTCTTTTTCATAGGAACCTCCCGCCGGGAGAACCGACCCCGACACCTGTAACGCGAGATTCCGAGCCGCGAAGGATCATGGTTGAGACGGCAAGGGCCTTTGACGGCTTTCTTAAACCGGAGCGGGTCTGTATAATCCACGTTCTTTCAGCCGTAGTCATCGAAGACGAGAGGTCGCTCAGGTTGAAGTTCTTCCAGGCGTTTGAAGGGCACTCCTGACAGGTAATCCCAACAACTGAATATTCAGAGTTTGAATGAAGAGAGCAGCTACCGCCATAGCCGCCGTCTTTCTGTGTGTGCTCGCGTGCGTTTCCGCGAGCGCCCAGAGCGTGGTCGTCAACAAGTACCAGAACGCAACGCCCGACATCGTCGAGCTGCTCGTCATTCAAGACGCGCTGGACATGCGCGGGATGTACATCAAGGACTTCTCGTCGAGCATGGACAACGACAACGGCGGGAAGTACCAGTTCTCGAACAGCGCGTTGTGGAGCGCCGTCCCCGCCGGCACCCTCATCGTCCTGCGCAACAACAACAGCGCGGCGGACGTGTCGGTCGGCGGCGGCGATTTCAACCTCGACGTGGGGCTCGCGAATACTACCTACTTCACCAACGCCGGCGGTACGTTCGACATCGCCCAGACCGAGATGGTGATGATTAAGACGGCCGCGAGCGGCGCGTCCGGAGTCTCGGGCAACATTCACACGCTCGCGGGCGGGACGGCGGGCGCGCAGTTCACCGCGACCACGGGGCCGAAGCTGCGCGCGTCGGGACAGGCCGCCACCGGCCAGTTCGTCTACGCCAACAGCGGCACGCAGACGCTCGCCGACTACAACGGCACGGACGCCACCGGCGCGGCCACCGGTCTCACCTTCGGCGCAGGCAACAACGCCAACAACACCGCCTACATCAACTCGCTCCGCGTCACCGGCCCCGCTTCGGAGCCGACCACGCAGGCTTCGAATGTCACGTTCGCCAACGTCGGCGCGACCTCCCTGAACGTGAGCTGGACGAACGGCAACGGCTCATCCCGGCTCGTGCTCGTGCGTCAGGGCGCGCCCGTTGACGCGGCGCCCGCGGACGGGACTTCCTACACGGCCAACGCCGCCTACGGCTCCGGCTCCGAGATAAGTTCGACCAACGCGCCGACGACGACCAAGAGCGCCGACGCCCCGCGGCCGGTCGTGACAACGCCGAGGCCGAACACGACCATCGCGCCGAAGACGACGGGTGCGAAGTCCTTCTCAAAGCTGGCGAGCGTCTCCACGTCGAACGTCGTGAGCACGACCACAGTCAACGGTGCACCGACAGCTTCATTGGTCGGCGGCAACTTCGTCGTCTTCGCGGGCAGCGGCAGTTCGGTCACGGTCACGAACCTTCAGCCGAACACGATTTATTACTTCGCCGTCTTCGAGTTCAACGGCTCGAACGCGGGCACCAACTACCTGACGACCAATCCCGCGACGGGCAGCCGGACGACGGCCGCCGCGTATCAAATTAACGGCGCCGTTCGCAGCCAGGGCGGCGCGGGCCTTGCGAACGTCGCGGTCACGCTCGCCAACGGCGACACGCCGCTGGCGAACGCCGTCACCGACTCGTCGGGCAATTACTCTTTCCCGAACGTCACGGCGGGCGGCGATTACAACGTCACGCCCTCTTCGACGAGCTTTACCTTTTCTCCGACCTCCGTCTCCTTCGACTCGCTCTCGGCCAACCAGACGGCCGACTTCACAGGCGTCCCGCGCGTCATCATCGGCGAGTTCCGCTTCCGCGGCACAGACCCCGACGGCGCGGGCGCGCAGACCTCTTCGGCGAACGAGTTCGTCGAGCTTTACAACCAAACCGACGCGGACGTGACGGTCACGGGGTGGACGCTGCGCGCCTCGAACGGCACGACGCTCCTGACGTTCCCCTCGGTCGTCATCCCCGCGCGCGGCCACTACCTCGTCGGCGGGACGAGCTACGGGCTCGCGTCGTACGCGGCGGCCAATTCCACGCTCGCCGCAGACATCCCCGACGGCGCGGGCGTCGCGCTCTTCAACAACAGCATGACCTTCGACACGAGCACACGCCTCGACGCGGCAGGCTTCGCGGGCGTGGCCGCCGCCGTCTACCGCGAGGGCGCGGGGCTCACGCCCACGGGCGGCGTGACGACGGACGGCGAGTTCACTTTCATCCGGCGCTGGTCGGCCGGCGTGCCCGTCGATACCGACGACAACGAGGCCGACTTCACGCTGCTCGCGACGGACGCCGGAATCTATAACTCGCGACAGGCCCTGCTCGGCGCGCCGGGGCCGGAGAACAGCTCAAGCCCCGTCCAGCGCAACTCGCAGGTGGGACTGACGCTGCTCGACCCGGCCGCCTCCTCTTCGCAGCCGCCGAACCGCGTTCGCGACTTCACCTCCGACCTCGCCAACAACTCGACGTTCGGCACGATGTCCATC
>CAXTSK010000007.1:0-7763 GCA_964246655.1 uncultured Pyrinomonadaceae bacterium | reverse complement strand
GACGATGACTAACAACACGGGCGTGAACGTCACGCGCCTGCGCTTCCGCCTCGTCGACATGACGACCTACCCGACCGCCAGCGGCTTCGCAGACCTCCGCGCGCGCACCTCGGGCGCGGTCACGGTCACGGTTACCGGCGGCGCGAGCAAGACCGTGCAGGGGACGACGCTGGAGGCACCGCCCTCGCAGCCCAACGGTGGCGGCCACAACGCGACGCTCGCGGCCGGCACGGTCACGCTCGCGCAGCCGCTCGCCAACGGGCAGAGCATCGACCTGCAATTCTTCGTCGGCATCCAGACGACCGGCACATACCGCTTCTTCCTCAACGTCGAAGCGGTCACGCAGTCGCCCGCCTCTTCGAGCGAGCACCTGACGATGGGCAATCCTTCGAACGCGACGGCCGACGTGAACCAGCCGACAAACTACCTGATGGAGAAGCCGCAGTACGCGCTCGCGTACCACCGCGACCGCGGCGGCCCCGTCTGGACGAGCTGGCACCTCGACTCTTCGTGGCTGGGGAGCGCGCCGCGGCAAAACGACTACCGCGCGGACACGACCCTGCCCGCGGGCTGGTATCAGGTGCAGGGTTCCGACTTCTCGGGCTCGGGCTTCGACCGTGGCCACATGACGCCGTCGGCCGACCGCACGAGGACGGTCGCGGACAACTCCGCAACCTTCCTGATGACGAACATGGTTCCGCAGGCGCCCGACAACAATCAGGGGCCGTGGGAAGGTATGGAGAGCTACCTGCGCACGCTGGTCGGTGCGGGCAACGAGCTGTACATCATCTCGGGCGGCTCGGGTCAGGGCGGCTCGGGCTCGAACAGCGGGACGACGAACACGGTCGCGTCGGGTCACGTCGTCGTGCCTTCGCAGACGTGGAAGGTCGTCATCGTGCTGCCCGCGGGCACGGATGACGTGAACCGCGTGACCGCTGCGACGAGGACGATTGCGGTCATCATGCCGAACACGCAGGGCATCCGAACGACGGACTGGAAGACGTACCGCGTGAGCGTGGATCAGGTCGAGGCGCTGACCGGCTTCGACTTCTTCTCCAACGTGCCGACGAACATTCAGGCCGCCATCGAGTCGGTCGTGGATAACCAGTGACCCGTCGGCTTTAAGGTCGAGTTAGACACATAACACAGAGACACGGCTTGAGACGGAATATTGCTCCAAGCCGTGTTTCTGTGTCTCTGTGTTTAAATATCGTAACGCTACGAACGACCGACAGGATAAAGAGAGATGACTGACGAACAACTAATCGAAGAGCTGCGCGAGGCAACGCGCGGCCTGACCTTCATGAGCGAGTCGGACTATCCGTTCGAGGTCTTCAACTGGGGCGCCGCGGAGCCGACGCACGAGTTCCTGCGCGGGCTGACGGGCGAGACCCCGGACGCGCAGGTCGAGACGAGAACCGCGCCGGACTTCTTCCGTGTCGCGGTTTCGGAGGCGGAATGGAAGAACGCCGGGCAGTTGACCGAGGCGCGCGGGTTCCAGAAGATTCTGCTCCTGCTCGAACAGAATTTGACCGAGCTCAAAGCCTTCCGCGTCGGCGTCATCAACATCCCGGTCTACGTCGCGGGCCGCTCCGCCTCGGGCAACTGGCTCGGCGTCTCGACGCGCGTGGTCGAGACTTAACCAACGCCGCCGCCCCCGTCCATCTCGGGCGTGTCGTGGGGCAGCTCGATGGTAAAGGTCGTGCCTTCATTCGGGGTCGAGCGGACGCCGACCTCGCCGCCGTGCACGCGCGCGAGGTGCTTGACGATGGCGAGCCCGAGCCCCGTCCCGCCCAACTCGCGCGAGCGCGCGCGGTCTACGCGGTAGAAGCGCTCGAAGATGCGCGGCAGATGTTCGGCCGGGATACCCTCGCCCGTGTCCTCGACCGAGATGAGGTCGCGCGCGCCGCGCTCGTACAGAACCCGCACGGCCCCGCCGCGTTTGCTGAACTTGATCGCGTTCTCCACGAGATTCAGGAGCATCTGTTCGAGCCGCCGCGGGTCGGCGCGCACCGTCACGTCCGGGCTGACCTCGTTGACCAGCTCGACGCCGCAGCCCTCTGCTTTTGAAGCCAGAGCGTTGAAAGTCTCGCGGACGAGCTGATGCAGACGCATCTCGCGCACTTCAAGTTCGAGCGCCCCCGCCTCGATGGCCGACAGCTCCATGATGTCTTCGATGAGCGAGCGCATGCGGCCGGCGTTGCGCCCGATGATCTGGACGAAGCGGCGCGCGTCCCCCGGCTCTTCGAGCGCGCCGTCCTGTAGCGTCTCGGTGAAGGTGATGATTGAGGTCAGGGGCGTGCGCAGCTCGTGCGAGACGTTGGAGAGGAACTCCTGCCGCACGCGCTCAAGTCGTTCGAGCCGCGTGATGTCGAAGAAGACGCCGACCGCGCCGCGCACGTCGCTGCCGTAGACGACCTCGCGCTGCCGGAGCGGCGCGACGTGCAGGTCGTAGACGCGACGGTCTCCGCCGCCGTCGGTCTCGACCTTGACCTCGGCGCGCTCGCCGCGCGCGACGGCCGCGGCGAAGGCCGAGTAGATGGCAGGGTTGCGTGTCAGGTCGCTCAGACGGCGCGGGCTCAGGGCGTCGGCGCCGCCCTGCCGGAAGGCCGCGCGCGCCGAGTTGTTGAGCGCGACGACGCGCATGGCGTTGTCGATGATGACGACGGCCTCGCGCATGCTGTCCATCGTCACTTCCAGAAGCGCCGCCGCGTGCACCTCGCCCGCCGCCACGGCCGCGGCCACGTTCGGCGTCGCCCTGCCTGTCGGGCTTTGTGTGGATTCTGTGAGGTGCGGCGGATCTTCCTCCGCCTCGTGTTTGAAAGGGTAGAAGCGCGCGACCGCCGCGCCGAACAGTGCCGCGGCCAGCGCCACCCACGCCGCGTACGGGTCGGCTCTGTAAATCACCAGCCACGCGGCGAGGAGCCCGACTAAGACGGCGATTAAGACTGCGGTGCGGAGTAGCATAAGGACGGGGACGCCAAGGCCGAATCAATTCTCGCCTGAGCAGCCGGTGAAGCGGTAGCCGACGCCGACGACCGTCTCGATGCACTCGCCGCACGGGCCGAGCTTCTGGCGCAGTCGGCGGATGTGCACGTCGAGCGTGCGCGAGTCGCCGTAGTATTCCAGCCCCCACACGTCATCGAGCAGTTGATTGCGCGTCGCGACACGACCCGGGCGGCGCGCGAGCGTGGAGAGCAACCCGAACTCCTTGCGCGTGAGCTTGACCTCCTGCCCCGCGCAGACGACCTTCATCTCCTCGAAGTTGATGCGCAGGCGCGCGTCTTCGTAGATGGTTGCGGCCGACTCATCCGCGCGGCGGAGCACGGCGCGCACGCGCGCGATCAGCTCGCGGACGGAGAAGGGTTTTGTGACGTAATCGTCGGCGCCGAGTTCGAGCCCCGCGACGCGCTCCGACTCAGACCCGCGGGCCGTCAGGATGATGAGGGGCGTCCGGCGCGTCTGCGGCTCGCGGCGCAGGCGACGGCACAGCTCAGTCCCCGACATCCCGGGCAGCATCAGGTCGAGCAGGATGAGAGACGGCGGGTTCGAGCGGTCGAGCGCCGCCGCGAGGCCCTTCTCGCCGGTCTCGGCCACGACGACGGCGAGCCCCTCGCGCTCAAGGTTGTAGCGCAACCCTTCGGCGATGTCCGGCTCGTCCTCGACAATCAGCACGGGTCTGTTCACATGTGAAACTATACCGCGTGGCGATGTGAGTCTGAAGCCTTGAGCACGTAGAGGCCGCGGCGGACGGGGTGCGTGAGGTTGCGCCAGCGCGAGAGCCGCCGGACGGAGAGGACTTCGAAGCCCGCGGAGGTGAAGACGCGCCGCCACTCTTCCCAGAGCCGGAAGGTGCAAGGGCCTGTGCGCGCGCGCCACGCTCGGTCGTGAGCGCGGCAGGCGGCCGCGTCCCATGCGGCCTCTGGGATGTCTTCATAGACGACGACGAGCCCTCCGCCGCGCAGGACGCGTTTCACCTCTTCGAGGAACGCGGGCTGATCCTGCGCGTGGTGCAGCACGTAGCAGAGCAGCACGGCGTCAAAGGATTTGTCTTCGGCGGGGAAGTGCGCGCCGTCGAAGGCCGCGTAGTCGATGGGCGCGTCAACGTACTTCCGCACGTCGATGCCTGTGACGCGCGCGCCGAGCAGCGCCGAGAGGTGATGCGCGATGAAGCCGCTGCCGCAGCCCACGTCGAGCACGCGAGCGCCCGGCGGCAGCTGTCGCGCCAGCTCAAGCGCCATGTCGTACGAGCGCCCGACGAGACGCCGCCGCTGCTCCCTGCGCCAGCGCCGCTGGACGCCGCCGACCGCGCCCTCCAACGCGTAGACGAGCGGGTTCAGAAGCACCTGCGCGTAACTCAAAAGCACGCGCTCGGGGTAGAGCCATTCGGCGAGCCCGTAGTAACGTGGGTCGCGATTCGTGTAAGAAGAGGCGTTCGACATCGACTGCTCCGTCCTTTTTTCGAGAACTCGCAACACGTCATGGCAACTCGCGAGCCGAAGCCTTCACGAGAGGACTTTTATATGCAAACGAACCATTTCGGACTGTGACGTGAGCGGCCGTCGGCTACAACTGAAAGGGGCGCGGCCGACGCTTGAAAGAGGAATGCTGCGTTCGCCCTCGTTCGTCGGGAATAACTTCGCGCGCGTGCCTGAAGTTGACTACGCCTTTCTAGCGATTAAACTCGGTTTGATGAGCACAGGAGGGGTCTACATGGGGATGGAGCGGCGTCTGACACAGCGCATCAAGGTCAACATACGCGCGCGCTGGGAGGGGCCGCGCACGCGGCGCGAAGGCACGGTCACGGACATCAGCACCGCCGGCTGCTTCGTCCTCACCGAAGACATCGGGGTCGAGAAGCGCGAGCTGATCAAGATTGAGCTGCTGCTGCCGGGCGGCGTCATCACGCTCTGGGGCTACGTCATCTACAAGGCGGACGAGATCGGCTTCGGCCTCCGCTTCGCGCCGAACATCCCCGAAGAGGAGCAGCGGCGGCTCGAATTTTTGGTCAAAGCCGAGTCGGTTCGTTCGTCGAAGAAGCAGTTGAAGTGACCGCCCGCCCGTCCGAACTTCACTCCCCGAGCACTTTCGTCCACCGTTTTGGAATCCCACGCTGACCGTTAACGAACAGCCCGCCGTCTCGTCCCAACCATCCGGCCGTTCGCACCAAGGTTCCCGCAGGTCGTCACATTCATCGAACGCGCGCGCGTGCGTCCCCGTAAAGCGCGTGTGACTGCGGCGTGCACGGCTCGCCCCCTTGGAGCGCCGCCCTTTAAGACACGGACACATGGAAAGGAATCCCTGCAATGAAAAAGATGACGACCCGCATCGCCACCGCTCTCCTCCTCGGCGTTCTCTGCGCCGCCCCCGCCTTCGCGAAGAGCCGCGTAATCAGCGTCGGCCAGGACTTCGTCGTCGGCGCGACGACCGTCAAGGCCGGCACCTACGCCTTCAACATCGACGAGAAGACAAACGAACTGACCGTCGTCAACAAGAAGACGAAAGAGGTCGTCGCCCGCGCCGAGACCCGCGCGACTGAGCGCAGCAAAGGCCCCTTCAAGCTCGACATCCAGCTCGTGAACAACAACGGCACGATGACGCTCGCCAGCGTCGCCTTCGACGGCGAGAAGAACTCCTACACCGTCGCCGGCAGCGCCGCCGCCCGCTGAGCGTCGTTGACGAATTAGCCACCGAGACACGGAGGCACAGAGATTAGGAAAGGGATTGCCTTAACCCTTCCTTAATCTCTGCGCCTCCGTGTCTCGGTGGCGAACAAGTGCCCGCGACGGGATGGTCAAGCGCCGGTAGCTTTGGAGCGCTTGCGGTTCGAGCGGCAGTTGGGTGCGCCGCAACGGCAGACCTCCGGGTGGTCGGGGTCGCGGTAATCAACGGTCAGCTCCTCGCCCGGCTGTATGTCGCGCCGCGCGAAGATGGCGACCTTCAGCCCCGGCACGATCCTGATGAAGGCGTTGGGGTCGCAGGAGTGGTTGATGAAGGCCGTCTCGTTGCCGCCGACGGCGCCGTCGATGGCCGTGTCATCGTCGATGGTGATGATCTTGACGGCGGTCTCGGCCTGTTTCCGGATGCGCGCCTGAATCTTGCGACTCCCCTTGATGAGTTCGCCCTCGAAAATCTTAATCTTCTTCCGCGCCGGAAAGTGCGTGAGCGCGAAGCAGCCCTTCCCATAGATGTTGCTCTTCTTCACCGTAAGCTGACCGGACACTCGGAGTCCCTCCCTCGAACGTTCCTGACGTGCTGTAAAGCTTCCCGACCGCGGCATTATAAACGACGGCAGCGATTCGCGCGCCTGTCCGCGCGACAACGTTCGGGTTCGACTTAAAACTTCGTCGCCGGGAGAGGCCGGGCCGAGACGCGTTGTTTACAAAATTTTTAAGAGGCCGCTAGACGCGGGGCGGGGTTTGGTGTATTGTGTCTTCAACCGGGCGGTTGGTGAAACCTTCCGCTCAGTGGTTTGCTGGGGTGAGGACAGTGAGCCACATAAGAACAGGCGCGAGGCCCCCAAGGCTGACGCGCCTGTTCGCTTTTGGGGGACGGAATTTCCGAATAAGGTAGGTCTCCGGCGCCTGAGACGGAGCCTGGCGCGGGTCGAATGGACAGGAAAGACCAGAAGGCCATCGCGTCGCTCTGGAAGCTCGGCGGGCTAACCTGGCGCGAGCTGGGGCGGTGCGTCTGGCAGGAAATCTACGAGGGCGACCTCTTCACGCGCGCGGCCGCGCTCTCTTACTATTTCCTGTTGGCCCTCTTCCCGCTGCTCATCTTCCTGACCTCGATGCTCGGCTACTTTGCGGAGGCGGGGACGGAGCTGCGCGCGAACATGCTCCGCTACCTCGGGAGCGTCGCGCCGCACTCGGCCTCGCAGCTCGTCCGCGCGACCGTCGAGGAGATAACCGAGGGCGCGACGGGCGGCAAGCTCTCCTTCGGGCTGCTGGCGGCGCTCTGGTTCGCGTCGTACGGGATGGGCGCCGTCGGCGACACCCTGAACGGGGCGTACGGCGTGAGAGAGTCACGCCCCTTCTGGAAGCTGCGGCTCATCTCGCTGGGCTTAACAGCGGCGCTGGCGGCGCTCACGATCACGGCGCTCGCGCTCCTCCTCTACGGCGGCGAGATCGGCGAGGGGCTGGCGACGCGTTTCGACCTCGGCGGCGCCTTCGAGGCCGCGTGGAACGTCATCCAGTGGCCCATCGTGCTGGCCTTTGTTCTCCTGGCCTTCGCGCTCATCTACTACCACGCGCCCGACCTGAAACATCAGAAGTGGTACTGGATTACGCCGGGGTCGCTGGCGGGGGTCGCGCTCTGGCTGTTCGTCTCCTTCTGCTTCCGCTTCTACCTAAGCTACTTCGACCGCTACAGCGTGACCTACGGCTCGCTCGGCGCGGTCATCATCCTCCTGCTGTGGTTCTACCTGACGGGCGCGGCCATCCTCGTCGGCGGCAAGGTCAACGCCGAGATTGAGCACGCGGCGGCCGAGCACGGCGCGCCCGAGGCCAAATTGCCCGGCGAGAAGAAACCCTCCTGAATATGCCCGTGCGCGCTCACGGCTATATCTGGTATACTCCCGCCCGCTCAACACACTTTTGAGCAGGGCCAAAGCCCCCGCGCCGTTATCAATTCTTTCCCTTAGGTCAAGTCAAAAAAGTGTAGCCCCTTAAGAAGGCAGGAAGCAGGCCATTTGAAGATTCTACTCTATAACCCGGACAACGGGGTGACGCGCAACTTCATGCCGCACCTCTGGATGTTCCTCC
>CAXTSK010000006.1:3910-32310 GCA_964246655.1 uncultured Pyrinomonadaceae bacterium | reverse complement strand
GCGCCTGCGCTTTGTCGAGACCGGCGAGGGGTGGAGAGAGTTCTATGAACCGGGGGCGGCGCCGCCCGAGCCGGAGTGGCTCGACCTCTCGGCCTTATCGGCCGACGACGCGACGGCCGAGTTTCGGCGCGCCGCGAACACGGCGCAGGCCGGTTTCAATCTCGCGGACGGGCCGCTCTTTTGTGCCCTCTACGCTCACATGCCGGAGGGCTGCCCGGATCGCCTGCTGCTGGCCGCGCATCATTTAATCGTGGACGCGGTCTCCTGGTCTGTCATCCTCGAAGAGCTGTTGACCGCATACCGGCAACGACTGGACGAGCGCTCCATCTCACTGCCCTCACAAAGCGCCTCGTTTAAGACCTGGGCCGAGCGGCTGAAGGCCGCGGCGGCGAGCACCGAATGGCACGACGAGGCCGCTTTCTGGCTCGACGTTTCCTCGACTCCGGCCTCGCCCTTTCCCACGGATTTTGCTCCCGCCGGCGACCTCAACGTCGTCGCACATAGGCAGGTCGTCACCGCGATCCTGTCCGAGCCGGAGACCTCCGCGCTGCTCAAGGAGACTCGCGCGGCTTATTACACGAGCGTGCCCGAGCTTCTGCTGACGGCGTCGGCGCAGGCCGTCGCGGAACACACGGGCGCGCGGACGCTGCTCTTTGACATGGAGGGTCACGGGCGCGAGCCGCTTTGGGATGACATCGACGTGTCACGGACGGTCGGCTGGTTCACCTCGCTCCACCCCGTGCGGATTACCCTGCCCGCGTCGGCCGACGACCCACGTTCCTGCATCGTCGCGGTCAAGGAACAGGTGCGCGCCGTCCCGCGCCAGGGAATCGGCTACGGCGTGCTCCGGTATCTCTCCGGCGACGAGACCCTGCGCGCGGCTTTGAGTGCGGCGGCCGTCCCACACGTCAGCTTCAACTATCTCGGCACGATGGGCGAGTCCGCCGCTTTGCCGGAAGGATTTCGCGTCGGCGTGGGAGAGGCTTCGGGCGAGCAGAACCCTTCGCAGACCTTGCCGCACCTGCTCGAAATCAACGCCGCGGTGCGAGAGGGACGACTGGCGCTGGACTTCTCTTGCAGCGCCCGCATATTCCGCCGCGCGACCGTGCAAGGGCTGGCCGACGCGTGCCTCAAAAAGTTGCGGCTGTTAATCGAGCATTGCCGGAGCCCGGGTGAAGGGGCTTACACGCCGTCAGACTTCAACGGCATTGAATTGAGCGCCGAAGACCTGACCGCCATCCTCGACGACGTGGCGGGCTGACAATCCCTCGAACCATGAACACGAAACAGGACATAGAAGCCATCCTCCCTCTGAGTCCGCTCCAGGGAGGCATCTTGTTTCAGACTCTCTACGCGCCCGGCACCGGCGTCTACTTCGAGCAGTTCGTCTGCCGGCTCGGCGGCGCGGTTGACCTTCGGGCTTTCGGCGCGACCTGGCAGACGCTCGTCGACCGGCATCCGATTCTTCGCACGGCCTTCGTCACCAAGGGCAGGAAGGAGCCCGTGCAGGTGGTCTTCCGGCGGCTGCCTTTGACCGTGCGCGAACTCGATTGGAGCGACCAGCCGCCGGACGAACAGGCTTCACGGCTCGCCGAATACCTCGCACATGACCGCGCCGCGGGCTTCACTTTCAACCGCCCGCCGTTGATGCGCGTGACGCTCATCAGGCTCGCGCAAAGCTCATGGCAGTTCATCTGGAGCCACCATCACATACTTCTCGACGGCTGGTCGCTGACGCTGCTGATGGGAGAGTTTCTGACGATCTACGAGGCGCTGGCCGCCGGGTCGGAGCCGTCCCTGGCCGCGCCGCAGCCTTACGGCGATTACCTCCTCTGGCTCGGCAGACAAGACAGGAGCGACGCCGAGCGCTTCTGGCGAGAGTACCTGGCTGGTTTGACGAACGCGACCCCGCTCGGCATAGAGCATCAGGCCGCGGGCGCCGACGGAGGCGTCAGGCAGGAGCATTACTCCGACTCGTTCACCCGCGCCGAGACTGTCGAGCTGGAAGCCTTTGCGCGCGAGCACAGGCTCACGCTCAGCACGATTTTCCAGGCCGCGTGGGCGCTGCTCCTCAGCTGCTACAGTGGCGAGGACGACATCCTCTACGGCTTCACCCTGTCCGGCCGAAGCGCGCCGCTGCCGGGCATCGAACGGATGATCGGGCTCTTCATCAACAGCCTGCCCGTGCGCGTGCGCGTGCGCGCCAGCCAGAAACTCTCCGCGTGGCTGCAAGAGTTGCAGAGCGAAAGCATGAACTTGCAGCAGTACGAATACTCGGCCCTGACGGACATTCAGCGTTGGAGTTCTGTCCCGCGCGGACGGCGGCTCTTCGAAAGCCTCCTCGTGTTCGAGAACTACCCGACGCTCGCGCCGCCCGCGCGCGCCGAATCGGGGATGCACGTCGAGAGCGTAGAACTCGTCGAGAGCACGGACTTCCCTCTGACCGCCGTCGTCATCCCCGGCGAGAGCCTGCGGGTTAAAATCAGCTACGACGCGAACCGCATCCGCCCGTCGTCCGCTCGTCAGGTGTCGGCACACCTGCGCGGCCTCGTCATGCAGATGGCGGCGGGCGCCGACCTCCCGCTCGCGGCCTTCAAGCTGCCGTCAGACTCCCCGACAACTCTGAGCGAGCCGACGCCCGCCGAGCCTGAAGGGACAACGGCGCAGACCCTCGGCGAGCGCTTCGCCGAGGCGGCGGCGCGCCATCCCTCCCGCATCGCCGTCAGCTTCGAGGGCGAGGAATGGACTTACGAGCGCCTGGCGGCGGAGTCGAGCAGGCTTGCAAGCGGACTGCGGAGCATGGGCGTCGGCGCCGAGACGCGCGTCGGCATCTGCATGGAGAGGTCTCCGCAACAACTCCTGGCGATGCTCGGAGTGATTCAGGCCGGCGGCGCTTACGTCCCGCTCGACCCCGCATACCCGGACGCGCGCCTGGCTTTCATGGTCGCCGACAGCGCCTGCGCGCTCGTCCTGACGACGGCCGACCTTAAAGCGCGGCTTGAGACGTTGAGCTGCGCGTTGCTTTCCGTCGAAGAGTGCGCGGGCGCGGAAGCCGTGCCGGTGCCCGCCGCGACTCTTCCCGACCACGCGGCCTACGTCATCTACACCTCCGGCTCGACCGGCAGACCGAAGGGCGTACTTGTCACGCATCGCAACGTGCTGCGTCTCTTCGACGGCTGTCGTCGCCATTTTGAATTTCTGCCGGACGATGTCTGGACTTACTTTCACTCCTTCTCCTTCGACTTCTCGGTCTGGGAGATTTGGGGCGCCTTGCTGCACGGCGCGCGTGTCGTCGTCGTGCCTTATCTGCTGAGCCGTGAGCCCGCGGCCTTTTATCAACTGCTGCTGGACGAAGGCGTCACGGTGCTGAGCCAGACGCCCTCCGCCTTCCAGCAGTTGACGGCGCACGAGCAGTCGCGGGGCGAGGCGGCGGATGAATTGTCGCTGCGTTACGTCATCTTCGGCGGTGAGGCGCTCGACGTGGCATCGCTCCGGCCCTGGTTCGCGCGGCACGGGGCAGACCGGCCGCAGTTAATCAACATGTACGGCATCACGGAGACGACCGTCCACGTGACGTACCGCCGCGTCGTGCCGGAAGACCTCGCGGCGGGAGCGCCGAGCCTCATCGGTCGGCCGCTGCCGGACTTGCAGATACACGTGCTGGATCGGCACGGACATCCCGTGCCGTCGGGCATCAAGGGGGAGCTTTGCGTGAGCGGCGCGGGCCTCGCGCGCGGCTATCTCAATAACCCGGGGGCGACGGCGGAGAAGTTCGTCGCCCATCCGCTCGCGGCCGGCGCGGGCGAACGTCTCTACCGTTCGGGCGACCTCGCGCGTCGTCTCCCTGACGGCGACCTGGAGTACTGCGGGCGCGCCGACCAGCAGGTCAAGGTGCGCGGCCATCGCATCGAGACCGGCGAGGTCAACGCGGCGCTCTTGCGCCACGAAGCCATCCGCGAAGCCCTGACGTGGGCCTACACGGACGAGCGCGGCGAAACTCGGCTCGCCGCCTACGCCGTCTGCCGCAACGGCCGCCCGCCCGGCGTCGAGGAGCTGCGCTTCTTTCTGGGCCAGCAGTTGCCCGCTTACATGCTTCCCGAAGTCTTCATCTTCTGCGACTCGTTCCCGCTCACCATCAACGGCAAGCTCGACGTGGACGCGCTGCCCGACCCGGCGAGCGCACGCGAGGAGTTGGAGGCCGAGTACGTCGCGCCGTCCAACCCGGCGGAGCGGCAGTTGGCGGAAATCTGGCAGAGCGTGCTCGGCGTTCCGAGGGTCGGGCGCAACGACAACTTCTTCGCCCTCGGCGGCGACTCCATCCGCAGCATCAACGTCATGTCTCACGCCAGAGACAAAGGCATCGTCTTCAGCCTTCAACAACTCTTCGAGCAGCAGACCATCGGGCGGCTGGTCGAGGCTTTGCGCGACGAGAGCGGCGCGGGCGAAGCCGTCTCTGCGGCGGGCGCTTTCGCGCTCGTGCCCGAGGCCGACCGCGGGAGACTGCCCGCCGACGTGGAGGACGCTTACCCGCTCGCCAGACTTCAAGCGGGGATGCTCTTTCATAGCGACTACGGCGACAACTCCGGCCGGTATCACGACGCGCTGTCGTTCCGCCTGCGGCTCGATTTCGACGAGGCTAAATTTTCAGCGTCCCTGCAATCGATGGTGGACGACCATCCGGCCCTGCGGACCAGTTTTCATTTTGCGGATTTGCAGCAGCCCCTCCAGTTCGTCCATCGCGCGGCGCCCGCCCCCCTGACCGTCTCGGACGTGCGCGAGTTGGACGAAGAGGCGCAGGCTCTTTACCTCGCGGACTGGCTCCGACGACAGGTCTTGTTGAGCTTCGACTGGGAGCGGCCCGCGCTCTTCAGATTTTTCGTCCATCGCCTGCGGGATGATGTCGTGGAACTCTCGTTAATCTTTCATCACGCGATCATGGACGGGTGGAGCGCCGCCACCTTCTTCAAGGAATTGATCGAGAGATATCTGCACCTGCTCAACCCGCAGGCGACGCCCCCCGCGCCGCGGGCCGCGCGAACTTACCGCGAGTTCATAGAGCTTGAGCTGGCGGCGCTCGCCTCCGAAGAGCAGCGCGGGTTCTGGCGCGAGAGACTTGAGAAGCTGCCGCTGACGAAAGTTCCGCGATGGCCTCAAGGCGAACCCGTCGCGCAGACGGGCGATCCCGACGGCTTCGTCCAACGATCCCTCGGGCATGCCCTGTCGGACAAAATCCTGGCCTTCGCGCGCGGCGCACAACTGCCTTTGAAGAGCGTCCTGCTCGCGGTTCACCTGCGCGTGTTGCAGATGTTGACGGGGGAGGAAGAAGTCGTCACGGGGCTGGTCGCCAACGGTCGGCCGACGAGCGGCGACAGCACGCGCGTCGTAGGGTTATACCTCAACACGATTCCGTTTCGCCTTCGGCTGCCGCCCGGCTCCTGGCTCGCCTTATGTCAGGCCGTGCTCAATATGGAAACGGAGATGCTGCCGTACCGCCGCTTTCCTCTGTCCGAAATTTCGCGCCTGAACGGGAACTCCGCGCCCTTCGAGACTTCATTCAACTTCGTGAACTTCCACGTCTACGACGGGCTGAAGGAACAACCCGACGTGCGCCTGCTCGGCTCGCAATCGCTTGAGCGGGTCAACATTCCTTTGAGCGTCAACTTCAGCCTGAGCGTAGCGGACGCCTCGCTCAACCTGGGTTTGATGTACGACCGTGCGGAGTTTCCCAACGCACAGGCGCGGGCGCTGGCGGATTATTACGAGCACGCCTTTTCGTCTCTGGCGGCGAACCCCTTGACGCCGCACGCAGACGCGGACCTGTTGGGCGACGAGGAGCGGGACAGACTGCTGTACGGCCTGAACGATACGGGGCGCACGCTGCGTGCCCCTCTGTTCGTCCACCGGCAGGTCGAGCGACAGGCGGCGGAGACGCCTGCGGCGGTGGCCGTCGTCTCTCAACGACGGCAGTGGTCTTATGCCGAGCTTGATCGTGCCGCGACGCGACTGGCGCGGCTGCTTCTCTCAAGGGGGTTGGCGCCCGAGACTCCCGTGGCCTTGTTGGCCGAACGCTCGTTCGAGATGGTCTGCGCGCTGTTGGCGATTTTGAAGGCGGGTTGCGCCTACGTGCCGATTGACACGGAGTTGCCGGTCGAGCGCATCGCGGCCATCCTGAAAGACACTAACTCGCCCCTGCTGCTGGCGCAGCAAGCGCTGCTCTCAAGCGTCCCGCAGACTTACACGGGGGAAGTCTGCGTCTTCGAGAAGCTCGGGCCGGAGCTTGACTCTTTCTCCGACGACGCGCCCGTGGTGCCGCTTCACCCGTCGAACCTCGCGTACGTCCTCTTCACTTCCGGCTCGACCGGATCGCCGAAGGGCGTGGCGGTGACGCACGAGGCTCTGACCAACCACATGCAGTGGATGCAGGAGGCGTTCCCGCTCACGCCGCAGGACGTGGTGCTGCAAAAGACCGCTTACAGTTTCGACGCTTCGGTGTGGGAGTTCTGGGCGCCTCTGACGACGGGGGCGAAACTGGTCATGGCGAGGCCGGGCGGGCAGCAAGACCCCGCCTATCTGGTCACACGGATTCAGGAAGAGGGCGTGACCATCCTTCAGTTGGTGCCGAGCATGCTCGAAGTGCTGCTCGACGAGCCGGGGTTCGCGCGCTGCCGAACGCTGCGCAGGCTCTACGTCGGCGGCGAGGCGCTGAAGACGCCCGTGAGCCGCCGCTGTCGCCAACTGTTGGCGACACCTCTCATCAACCTCTACGGGCCGACCGAAGCGACCATCGACACCAGCGCCGCCCTCATCGGCGAAGCCGAAACCGGCCCGACGGCGAACATCGGCGAGCCGATTTTCAACACGCGTTATTACGTCCTCGACCGGCAGCAACGGCCTGTCCCCGTCGGCGTCGCGGGCGAGTTGTACGTCGGCGGCCTCGGCCTCGCGCGCGGCTACTGGGGCAACGCGGCGTTGACGGCGGAGCGCTTCGTCCCCGACGCGTTCGGCGTGCGGGGCGGCGAGCGGCTCTACCGGACGGGCGACCTCGTGCGCCGCCTGCCGCAAGGCGGGATTGAATACCTTGGTCGGACCAACCGCCAGCTCAAGCTGCGCGGTTTTCGCATAGAGCTGGCCGACATCGAATGTGCCTTGATGTCGATGCCCGGCATCAGACGCTCGGCCGTCATCGCCTGGTCTCCCGCGGAGCAGGCCGAGGCGCGACTCGTCGCCTACTACCAGAGCGCTTCCGGCAAGGCGCTCGCGCCTTCGGAGATTAAGCAGCACTTGCTGGCACACCTTCCGGCATACATGGTTCCGTCTCTCTTCCGGCAAGTCGAGTCCTGGCCGCTCCTCTCCAACGGTAAGACGGACCTGGCCGCCCTGCCCGCGCCCGAGCCCGCCCGCGAGAGCGCGGGGAGAGTCGCCCGCGAACCTTCAAACGAGACCGAGCGAGCGCTGGCGGCCATCTGGCGGCGCGTCCTACGGGTCGAGCAGGTAGGCGTTGACGACAACTTTTTCGACCTCGGCGGCGACTCCATCCTGAGCCTGCAAATCGTCGCCCAGGCGCGCGGGCAGGGCTTGCGCTTCACCCCGCGTGAGCTATTCAACAATCCGAGCATCGCGGGCCTCGCGGCCGTCACGCAGGGCCGGGAGACGGCGGCGCCGGAGCCTTCGTTCCGGCCGGGCGCGGAAGTTCCCCTGACATCCGTCCAACGCTTCTTCTTCGAGCAGTCATGGCCCAACATCCATCATTTCAATCAAGCTCTCCTGCTTGAGATACCGCCGCCCATTTCCGCCGCGCGACTTCGACAGGCGCTCACAGACTCGACGCGGCGACACGATGCTTTTCATCTACGCTTTCGTCTCGAAGAGAACGGCTGGCAACAGTTCTACGGCGATGCGCAGGCGAGCTTCGCCTTCGACGAAGTTGACCTGCGTGGTACGCCGGACGCTCTCGACAGCCGTGCGTATGCGACGGCCTGCGAGCGCGCGCAAGCTTCCCTCGACATCACGGAAGGCCCCCTCATGCGGGCCGTCTTTTTCCGGCTCGACGAGACGGGCGCGGCCCGGCTGCTGCTCGTCTGTCACCACCTGATCGTTGACGGCGTCTCCTGGCGCATCCTGCTCGAAGACCTACAGGCTCACCTTGAGGAGAACGTTGACGCCCCGGATGTCTCTCTGCCTTTCGGGGCCTGGGCGCGACGACTGGCCGCGCTGCCGCCCGCGGAAGTCCGGCAGGCGGAAGGCGCGTTTTGGAGAGAGCAGACGGAAGCGCCCGCCGCCTCTCTCCCGCAGGACTATCTCGGCACGCGCGCCGACAACACCTACGCGTCGGCTTCCGTCTTGAGACAGGAGTTGACGACCGAGGAGACGCGCTCTCTGCTCGCCGGGGCGCCGCAGAACCTTCGGGCATCCGTGGCCGAAGTGCTGCTGGCCTGTCTCACCGAAACCATCACGGCATGGGCGGGCGGCGCGGCCCTCACCATCAGCCTCGAAGGTCACGGACGCGGAGCGTTCCCGGATGACGCAGATCTCTCGCGTTCGATAGGCTGGTTCACTTCGCTCTACCCGCTCCGCGTGGAGTCGCAGCCCGACGCGGGCCTCGACGCGCGGCTGGCGAGCGTCAAGCGACAGGCGCGGCGAGTCCCGCGCGGCGGCATCGGTTACGGCCTGCTCCGTTATCCTTCCGACGAGCGTGATGCGCCGCAAGCCTTCGCCGGTCGCGGCGAACCGCAAATCCTTCTCAACTACCTGGGCCGTTTCGATAACAGCTTCCGTCAAGACGGGCCGTTCCGCCTGGCCGCCGAGCCGACCGGCAGCGAGGCAGACCCGGCCACGCCGCGCAGCCACCTGCTCGAAGTGGTGGCTCTCGTCGTCAACGAACGACTGGTGCTGCAATGGGTCTACAGCCGCAGCCTGCACGCCCCCGAGACGATTGACGCACTGGCCGGCGCGATGCTGAACACGCTCAGGCGTCATGCGGAGGCGGCGCAGGCTCCCCGCCCGGCGAGCTGGATCAGGGAGGACTTCCCGCTCGCCCGCCTGCAAGACGATGCGGAACTGGCCGAGGTGCTCGGCGACGGACAGAGCTTCACCGACCTGTGGCCGCTCGCGCCCGTGCAGGAGGGCATCCTGTTTCACTCGCTTCAGGCGGGGCCGCGGGGCGGCGTTTACATCCAACAGTTGAGCGCAGAGATTCGCGGGGGCTGTGACGTGGCGTTGCTGGCGCAGGCGTGGCAGACCGTCTTGCAGCAATACCCGCACCTGCACGCGACCTTCACCTGGGCCGGGTTACGACTTCCCCTGCAACGAATCAAGGAGCCGCAGCCCGTGCCCTTCACGCTCCTCGACTGGCGCGCCTCCGCCGCGACCGAGCACGCACAGATGCTCCGAAACTTTCTTGAGCAGGATAGGGCCGCCGGGCTCGACCTCCGGCAAGGGCCGTTGATGCGGTTCACGCTCATCAGGCTGGCCGACGAGGCGTGGCAATTAATCTGGACGCATCATCACATCCTGCTGGACGGCTGGTCGATGGCTCTGCTCCTTTCAAGGGTCGCCGGCACCTACCGCGCGCTGCGCGACGGCCTCCCGCCGAAGCTCCCGGCCTACCCGCCTTACGCCCGCTACCTGGCCTGGCTGCAACAGCAGGACGGCCCCCAGACGGAGCGTTTCTGGCGCGACTATCTGAGCGGTTACGACGAGCCCCGGCTCGTCGCCCTCGCCGAAGAGTCGAGCGCGGACGGGTCGTCGCACGCGCGAACCGAGCAGCTTGAGTTGACGCTGACGGAGTCTCTCTCCGACCAGCTACGCGGCTTCGCGCAACGCCGGAACCTGACCGTCAACAGCGTCATTCAGGCCGCCTGGGGCTTCGTCCTCGCACGTCATTCGCACTCTGGCGAAGCCGTCTACGGCGTCACCGTCTCAGGCCGTCCGGCGACGCTGCCCGGGGTCGAGGAGATGGTCGGCCTCTTCATCAACACTCTCCCGCTGCGCGTCAACGTTGCGCGTCAACAGCCGATAGACGCCTGGCTCGCGAACCTTCAGGCCGCCCAGACGGAACTGCTGAACTTTCAACACAGCCGTTTGGTGGACATCGCCGGGTGGAGTGAACTGCCCAGGGGCAAGGCGTTGTTCGACACGATACTCGTCTTTGAGAACTATCCGGTGGAGGAGGCGCTCCGCTCGGGCCCGAACGATTTTTCCATCGAGAACCTGAACACGCTTGAGCAGAACAGCTACCCGCTCGCGCTCTACGTCACACCGGGACGCGCGTTCAAATTCTCCTGTTCGTTTCAACCGCAACGCATCCCGCACCTCGACCCGGGCGCGCTGCTCGCGCACTTGCGACAGGTCGTCGGCAACATCGTCGCGCGCCCGGGCGGGCTCGTCTCGGAGTTGGAAATGGTGTCCGCCACGGAGCGGAAGCGAATCGTCGAAGACTTGAACCGGACGGCGGCCGCGTATGACCGCGAGCTGCTCTTGCCCGCGCGCTTCACGCGGGCCGCCGCGCGAGCGCCCCGGAAACTCGCCGTAGTCTGCGGCCCCGAGCAGATGACTTACGGCGAACTTGAGGAAGCCTCGAATAGACTTGCCCGCTATCTGCTCGAACAGGGCGTCGGTTTGGAATCGCGCGTGGCGGTGCTGCTTGAGCGCGCGCCGCGAATGTTGGTCGCGCTGCTGGGGGTCTTGAAGGCCGGCGCGGCCTACGTCCCGCTCGACCCGTCTTTCCCGCGAGAGCGTTTGGGCCAGATCGTGACAGAGGCCGATCCGCAACTGCTCATCAGTTCGAGCCATCTCCTGACCCTTCTGCCTGAAACGCGCGCGCGCCGCATCGACCTCGATAGCGAATGGGCGGAGATTACGCGGCGCGCAGCGATGCCTCCGCAGTTGGACGCAAACTCTGAGAACCTTGCCTACCTCATCTTCACGTCCGGCTCGACGGGTCGGCCCAAGGGAGTTCAGATTCCGCACGGCGCGCTGGTCAACATTCTCGAATGCTTTGAGAAGCGGCCCGGGCTTTCGGCAGAGGACGTGTTCGTTGCCGTCACGACTGTCTCCTTCGACATCGCGGCGCTGGAACTATTTCTCCCCCTGCTGGCGGGTGCGACGCTCGCGCTCGCTTCACGCGAGATAGCCTCGGACGGAGTCGAGTTGGCCCGCCTGCTCGAAGCGAGCGGTGCGACCTCGATGCAGGCCACGCCGCTGACGTGGCGCATGCTGCTGGCCGCGGACTGGAAACCGTCGTCGGGGTTCGGCGCGTGGTGCGGAGGCGAGATGCTGCCGAACGATCTCGCCGGTTCCCTGTTGGAGCGCGGCGTCAAGCTCTGGAACGTCTACGGGCCGACGGAGACGACCATCTGGTCAACGACGCACGAGGTCGAGCAGGTGCAAACGGCGCACCTCATCGGCCGACCCATCGCCAACACGCAGGTCTACGTCCTCGACCAGGCCGGACATCCCCTGCCGGCGGGCGTGGCCGGAGAGTTACACATCGGTGGCGACGGCCTGACGCGCGGCTACTTGAACTTGCCGGGATTGACCGCGGAGAAGTTGATACCGGACGTTTTCTCGCGGCGCCCGGGCGCGCGACTCTATCGCACGGGAGACTTGGCGCGCTTCACGCCGGGCGGTGAGATCGAATACCTCGGGCGGATGGATTTGCAGACGAAGGTGGACGGATTCCGCATCGAGTTGGGAGACGTTGAGGCGTCTTTGCGCGCGCTGCCGGGCGTTCAGGACGCGGCCGCGGCCGTCGTGCGCGACGAGAGAAACCGGAACAGGCTCGTCGGTTATCTGATCTATCAAACGCCCGGGCCTTCCCACTCGACTTCGCAACTGCGCGGGATGCTGCTTGAGCGCGTGCCTGCTTACATGATTCCGAGTTCGTGGGTCGTGCTCGACGCGCTCCCGCTCACGGCGAACAACAAATTTGACCGCAAGGCGCTCGCACTCGTGACCCAACGCGGCGAGCCGGAGAGCCGTCGCGCGCCGCGCACCGCGCTCGAAGAAGCGCTCCTCGAAATCTGGCGCGAGGCGTTCCAAAGGAGCGACATCGGCGTCGAGGACAACTTCTTCGACCTCGGCGGCCACAGCCTGCTCGCCACGCAGATTCACGTCAAGTTAATCAAATTCTTCCAGACGGAACTGCCCCTGCGCGAGTTGTTCCGCTCGCCCGACATCGCGCACCTGGCCGAGTTCATCAGTAGCCGCGAGCCCGTGCCGGGGCGGAGCGATAAAGTCGCGCGGGCTTATCTCAAGATGAAGCGCATGTCGCAAGCCGAGAGGGAAAAGGTCTTGGCGCGCGGCGCGGCCTCCACGGAACAACCCTAGAGATGGACGCGAACTCACAGATGAGTGACGAACTCGACCTGCTCAACCGTTTGTTGCAGGACGACGGAATCTTTCTTGAGAAAGATGAGTTGACCATCCCGCGCGCGAAGCCGGGGCCGTCGCCCGCCTCCTTCGAGCAACGGCGGCTCTGGTTCCTGCACGAGTTGGCCCCGTCCTCTGCCGCTTACAACGTCAGCAGTTCCTTTCACCTCGACGGTCGCTTAGACCTGAGCGCGCTGAGCTTCGCCCTCGAAGCGATGACGCGGCGACACGAAATCCTGCGCGCTTCATTCCGCGAGATTGACGGCCAGCCCCGGCAATTCGTCGCCGACCATATCGAGCTGCCGTTGCGCGTCCTCGACTGGCGCGGGCGTGAGGAACGGGAGACGCAATCCATGCTCTCCGCCCTCGCGCTGGAGGAAGCGCATTACTCCTTCGACCTCAAGCAGCCGCCGCTCTTTCGCGTCACGCTCGTCCGTTCAGGGGAGCAGCGTCAGACGCTCTTTCTGACTTTCCACCACATCATCACGGACGCGTGGTCAATCGGCGTTTTCGTGGAGGAGTTCACCACGCTGTACAGCGCCCACCTGGCGGGCGCGGCCGACCCGCTGCCGCCGCTGCGGATACAGTATTCGGACTATGCGGCGTGGCAGGTGGAGAACACGACCGAGGAGAGCATCGACAGGCAACTGGCTTACTGGGGGCGGCGGCTGGCAGACCTGCCGGTGCTCGACTTCCCGACGGACTTTCCGCGACCGAAGCTGCAAACCTTTCGCGGCGGCCTCGTCCCCTTCCGCGTCCCCGCGGCTTTGTCCGCCGCACTCGTCCAATTCAGCCGGCGGCAGCAGCACACCCTGTTCACGACGCTGATGGCGGCCTTTCAAGTGCTGCTCGCGCGCTACGCGCGGCAGCGCGAGGTGATCGTCGGCACGTCGTTCGCCAACCGCGCCGACCAGGACACTCAACGTCTGATAGGCTTCTTCGTCAACATGATGACGCTCCGCGCAGACCTCTCCCCCGCGCAGAGCTTTCTCTCCGTCCTTGAGCGCACGGGCGAACTCATTCTGGAAGCCTTCGAGCACAGTTCTCTTCCTTACGAAAGGTTGGTCGAGAAGCTCGCCCCGGCGCGCGACATGAGCCGCAATCCGCTCTTTCAGGTGGCCTTCACGCTGCTCAACGTTCCGGCCCCGCGACTCGCGCTCGACGGCCTGAAAATAACTCCCTTCGCCAATCAGGACGCCGCGCGTTTCGACTTTGAATTCTTCGTACGCGAGGAAGCCGACGGACTCTCCGGGGCGATCTCTTTCAACACAGACCTCTTCCTGCCGCGGACGATGGAGAGGCTGGCGGGCTCTTACCTCAACCTGCTGGCAAGCATCGTCGAGGCGCCCGACCTGCCCATCTCCCGGCTCTCGCTGCTCGCCGAGGCCGAGTTGGAAGAGTTGAGCGCGCGCGGCCCGCGTCAGGCGTTCCCCGTCGCCGAATGCCTTCACGAATCTTTCGAGCGACAGGCGCGCCTCTGGCCGGAACGCGTCGCGCTCAAGTTCGACGGGCGCGAGATGTCCTACCGCGAGCTTAACCGGCGGGCCAACTGCGTCGCCCGCCAACTCGTCGAGAAGGGCGTGGGCGCGGACGTGCTGGTCGGGCTGCTCGCGGAGCCTTCGTTCGAGATGCTCGTCGGCATCCTCGGCATCCTCAAGGCCGGGGGCGCGTATGTCCCGCTCGACCCGGCCTATCCGCCCGAGCGTTTCTCTTACATGATTAACGATTGCCGCGTCGCGCTCGTGCTGGCGACCGGCGCGAGCGGGCGCCTGCTCGACGGGTGCGCCGTCGAGACGTTGAGGCTCGAAGACCTGCTCGAACGGATTGACGACGTGGATTGCGGCAATCCCGCGCGCGCCGTCGCGCCCTCGAATCTGGCTTACGTCATCTACACGTCCGGCTCGACGGGTCGGCCCAAGGGCGCGCTGGTGACGCACGCTAACGTCGGGCGCCTGATGACGGCCGCCGAGACCTGCTTCAGTTTCGACGAGCAGGATACGTGGACGCTCTTTCATTCCTTCGCCTTCGACTTCTCGGTCTGGGAAATCTGGGGCGCGCTTCTCTACGGCGGGCGGTTGCTGATCGTGCCGAGGATGGTCAGGCGTTCGCCCGAAGATTTTTACAACCTGCTCTGCGACGAAAAGGTCACGGTGCTGAATCAGACGCCCTCCGCCTTCCGGCAGTTGATGCAGGCCGAGGAGCGGCTCGCACGTGAGGCCGAGATAGCGCTGCGCTACGTCGTCTTCGGCGGCGAAGCGTTGGAGTTGTCACACCTCGACGCGTGGGTGGAGCGGCACGGCGACGAGTCGCCGCAACTGGTCAACATGTACGGCATCACGGAGACCACGGTTCACGTCACGTTCCGCCGCATAGAGTTGCGCGACGTGAAATGCCCTTCGGGGAGCGTCATCGGCCTGCCGCTGCCGGACCTCGAAATCTACCTTCTGGACGAGCACCTGCGCCCCGTGCCGCCGGGGGCTGTCGGCGAAATCTTCGTCGCCGGGGCCGGCGTCGCCCGCGGCTATCTCCGGCGCCCAGCGTTGACGGCGGAACGCTTCGTCCCGAACCCTTTCGGCGGCGAGCGCGGCGCGCGGCTCTACCGGAGCGGCGACCTCGCGCGTGCGCTGCACGGCGGCGGGTTTGAGTACCTCGGACGCGGCGACGAGCAGTTGAAGGTGCGCGGGCATCGCATCGAACCCGCCGAGATAGAGGCGGCGCTCGCCGAGCACCCGGCCGTGCAGCAGGTCTTGGTCGTGCCCGCCGAGGCGCGCGCGCACGAGCGACTGCTCGCGTACGTTGTCCCGCGCATGGGCCGGGACTTCGACGCGCTGGCCGAAGGGTGGCAGCGCGAACAGGTCGGCCAGTGGAACACGACCTTCGACGAAATCTACGGCGAGGGTCAGGCCGACGGCGACGAGACTTTTAACCTGAGCGGTTGGACGAGTAGTTATGACGGCCGCCCGATTCCCGCGGGCGAGATGAGGGAATGGCTGGCGCAGACCGTCAGTCTTGTCGAGGAGTTGCGGCCGCGTGAGGTGTTGGAGATAGGCTGCGGCACGGGCATGCTGCTCTTCCGGCTCGCGGCGCAGGCCGAGCGCTACGTCGCCACAGACTTTTCGCGCGTCGCGCTCGAACGTCTCGGCAGGCAGGTCGGCGCGCGCGGGTGGAATCACGTCCGCCTGCTTGAGCGCCGCGCGGATGATTTCACAAACCTTCCGCCATCCTCCTTCGACACCGTCGTCATCAACTCGGTGATTCAATACTTCCCTTCCGGCGAATACCTGCTGGACGTGTTAGGCCGGGCCATCCGCGTCGCGAAGCCTTCCGGCGTGATCGTCGTCGGAGACGTGCGGAGCCTGTCTTTGCTCCGCGCCTATCACGCGAGCGTGCTGCTGTCGCGCCTGCCTGCGGAGACGAGCCGCGGCGAGTTCGCGGGCCAACTCGCGCGCGCGCTCGACCGCGAAGAAGAGTTGATCGTCTCCGAGGAATTCTTCTTCAAACTGCAACAGCACTTTTCCGAAATCGGAAAAGTTCAAGTTCGCTTAAAGGCAACCGACGACCGCAACGAGCTGACCAGATTTCGTTATGACGTGCTCCTCTTCCTGAAGGACGAGGGCACGTCGCCGCAGCCGCCCGCGCCCACAGTCTCTTGGGAAGAGTGGCGGGCCGATACGCACACGGCCGAACGCCTGCGCGAGATGTTGCGGAGTCGCGGCGAAAAAGCCTGGGGCGTCCGCCGCATCCCCAACGCGCGCCTGCGAGTCGAACGGCAGTTGCTCGCCTGGCTCGAAAGCACGGAAGGGCCGCAGACCATCGAAGCCTTCATCGACGGCAATCGCGCGACCGCGGAAGACTCCGCCGCGTGTGACCCGGCGGCCCTCCACCAATGGGCCGGCCTGCACGGACGCAGATGCCTTTTAAGTTGGGCAGACGACGCGACGCCCGGCAGCTTCGACGCGTGCTTCTATGAGCCGCCGCCGGAGCAGTTGCCGACCGCCGAGCCGCGCGACGCACAACCTTTGCGCGCCGGGACGTGGGAGCAGTTCTTTAATCAGCCCTTCAAGGCGAAGTATTACGCCAGGCTCGCGCCCGCCCTGCGAGAGCACGCCGCGAAGAAACTGCCCGAGTACATGGTGCCGTCGCAGTTCGTGTTGATGGAGCGGCTGCCCCTGACCCCGAGCGGCAAGCTCGACCGGCGGAACCTGCCGCCGCCGGATGCCCTCGACGAAAAAGAGCGCGACGACTTCAAAGCGCCTCAGACGGCCGTCGAGAAGCGGCTCGCTGAAATCTGGGCCGAAGTCCTCGGAGTCGCGCGGGTCGGACTGGCGAGCAACTTTTTTCAACTCGGCGGCCACTCGCTGCTCGCCACGCAGCTCGTCACGAAGGTTCGCAGTGCCCTTTCGGTTGACCTGCCTCTGCGCCTGCTGTTCGAGCACCCGACGCTCTCGGCCTTCTGCTCCGCGTTGGAAAACCTCCTGCCCCTCGACAACGCGCAGCGCCCGCAGATAACTCGCGCGCCGCGGGCGGCTTCGCTGCCGCTCTCGTTCGCGCAACAGCGGCTCTGGTTCCTCGACCAGTTGGAAGGCCCGAGCGCGACTTACAACATCGCCGCGGCGCTCGACCTTTCCGGAGAGTTGCAGGTCGGCGCGCTCGAAGAGAGCCTGGCCGAGATCGTCCGCAGGCATGAAATTCTGCGGACGGTCTACCTGTTGGAGAACGATGAGCCCGTGCAGCGCGTGATGCCCGCCGGGGGCGTCTCGTTGAAGTTGGAAGACATCTCCGCGATGTCGCCGGAGGAGCGAGAGGCCGAACTTCAGCGCTTGCTTTCAGTCGCGGCCGGTGAGCCCTTCGACCTGAAACACGGCTCGATTGTGCGCGCGCTCTTGGTGCGGCGCTCGGCCGAGCAGCACACGCTGCTCATCGTCGTCCACCACATCGCGTGCGACGGCTGGTCTCTCGGTAACGTGACGCGTGAGCTGGCGACGCTGTATGACGGCTTCGCTGCGGGGAGGCCGCGCGCGCTCGCGGAGTTGCCGGTGCAGTACGCCGATTACGCCTTCTGGCAGCGGCAGCATTTGCCGGAGGCTGAGTTGGCGCGCCAGTTGGAGTTCTGGCGGGAGCGGCTGACCGGCGCGCCGCCGTTACTCGACCTGCCGACGGATCGCGCGCGCCCGCCCGTCCAAACGTATCGCGGCCGGCATCTCACGTTCGCGCTTGACGCGACACTCTCCCGCCGACTTCAAGCTCTGGCGGAACGCACCGGGAGCACGCTTTACATGCTGCTCCTGACGGGATTCGTCCTCGTGCTGTCCCGCTACAGCGGGCAGAGTGAGTTCGTCGTCGGAACGCCGGTCGCCAACCGCCCGCATGAAGAGCTGGACGCCCTCGTCGGATTCTTCGTCAACACTCTGGCCCTTCGCGTAGACCTCTCCGGCGAGCCGCGACTACTCAAGCTTCTGGACAGGGTGAAGAGCACCGTGCTCGACGCGCTGGCTCGTCAGGACGTGCCGTTCGACATGGTCGTGCAGCACTTGAAGCCCGCCCGCAGTCTGAGCCATGCGCCTCTGTTCCAGGTCATGTTCGCCTTGCAGAACTTGCCCGTCGAGCGGCTCGAACTGGCGGGCCTCACCGTCGAGGCGCGGCCCTTCCAGACCGAGGCGGCGAAGTTCGACATCTCGATGATTATCGAGCAGGCCGGTCAAGACCTCTCGGGTGTCATCGAGTACAACACCGACCTCTTCGACCTCAGCACCATCGAAAGACTATCCGGCCACTTCATCAACGCGCTTGAGCGCATCGTCGATGATGAGTCGGCGCGGGTCTCTCGGCTCAACATCCTGACGGACGCGGAGCGGCAGCAGTTACTCGTCCGGTGGAACGATACCGCTTGCGTTTACCCGCGGGATGCGTACGTCCACCGGTTGTTTGAAGCGCAGGCCGCGCTCACGCCCGAGGCCGTCGCCCTTGAGTTTGAAGACGAGCGTTTAAGTTATCGGGAGTTGAACCGTCGCGCCAATCAACTCGCACATCACTTGAGAGGGTTGGGAATCGGCCCGGAGGCCCGGGTCGGCGTTTGCCTCGAACGCTCGACGGAGATGATCGTGGCGTTGCTGGGGATTCTCAAAGCGGGCGGCGCTTACCTGCCGCTCGATCCGTCCTACCCGCAAGAGAGGTTGTCGTTCATGTTGGAGGACGCGGGCGCGGCAGCGCTGTTGACGCAGGCGCGGACGGCTCGAACTCTGCCCGTCGAGGGCGCGCCGACGATTCGTCTCGACGCCGACTGGCCGGAGATTGCGCGCAACGGCGCGGAGAATCCTGCGGCCGCGCTCGACGCGAGCAACGCCGCTTACCTCATCTACACCTCCGGTTCGACGGGCCGCCCCAAAGGCGTGCTTGTCGAACACCGGAATCTGTTGAACTCGACGCTGGCGCGCTTCTCCTACTATGCCGAACCGGTAGGCCGCTTTCTGCTGCTCTCTTCCTTCGCGTTCGACAGTTCGGTGGCGGGCATTTTCTGGACGCTCTGTCAGGGCGGGACGCTGCTCCTGGTTCCGGAAGGCAGGCAGCAGGAGACGCGACGGCTCGTCGATTTAATCGAAGCGCGCGGAGTGTCGCACCTGCTCTGTCTCCCTTCGTTGTACGAACTGCTCCTTGAGCCTGCCAACGCTGCGCGCCTCGGCGCGCTCAAATCGGTCATCGTCGCGGGCGAAGCGTGCCGCGAGGATTTAGTCTCGGAGCACTTCCGTCTCCTGCCGGCGACCACGCTCGACAACGAGTACGGCCCGACGGAGGCGACCGTCTGGAGCACCGTCTATCGCGCGCGGCCGGAGGAGCAATGCCGCCGCGTCCCCATCGGCCGTCCCATCAACAACGCCCGGGTCTACATACTCGACCGGCAGATGCAGCCCACGCCGACGGGCGCGCCGGGCGAGCTTTATGTCGGCGGCGCGGGCATCGCTCGCGGTTATCTGCACCGCCCCGCACTGAGCGCCGAAAAGTTTCTTCCCGATCCGTTCGGCGCGCAACCGGGCGCGCGGCTTTACCGCACGGGCGACCTCGCGCGCTACCTCGCAGACGGCCGGATAGAGTTTCTCGGGCGCGTCGATTCTCAAGTGAAGCTGCGTGGATTCCGTATCGAGCTGGACGAGGTCGAGACGATTCTCAACGAGCATCTGGATGTCCAACAGGCGGCACTGTTGTGCGTCGAAGACGAGCCCGGCAAGGCGCATCTGTCGGCCTGCCTGATTCCCGCGCCGGGGGCCGCGGCCTCGGTCAGCGAATTACGAAGACATCTGGGCGAGCGCCTGCCCGCTTACATGATTCCCTCCACCTTCACGTTTCTCGATGCGCTGCCGCTGCTGCCGAACGGTAAGGTTGACCGCCGGGCACTCGGCCCTCTGGCGCGGGGCGTGGATCAAGCTGAGCGTGAATTCGAGCCGCCGCGCACGCCGGTCGAAGAGGAGTTGGGAAGAATCTGGAACAGGATTTTAGGCCCGGCGCCGGTCGGCAGAGACGATAACTTTTTCGAATTGGGCGGCCACTCTCTGCTAGCCATGAAGTTGATGGCCGAGATTGAGAAGAGGTTCGGCGCGGCGCTCCCCGTGGCGACGCTCTTTCGGGCCGGCACCATCGCGGGACTTGCCGCGGAGCTTGAATCCTCGGCCCCGGAGCGAACACGCTCTGCGCTCGTTCCGATACAAGAGCACGGCGGCCTTCCGGCCCTCTTCTTCGTGCACGACATCTCCGGCCAAGTGCTCTCTTATTACCCGCTGGCAGCCCGTCTGAAAAGTGAGTGCTCTGTGTTCGCGCTCCAGTCGCGCCCGTCGGACGAGGCGGGAGCGCTTCCGAGTCTGAGCGCGATAGCCGCCGACTACGTTCGTGAGATTCAGTCCGCGCGGCCTCGCGGCCCGCGTATACTGGCAGGCCACTCTTACGGCGCGATAGTCGCCTTCGAGATGGCCGCGCAACTTGAGAGACAGGGCCAGGCGGCGGCGTGCCTGTTGATTCTCGACGCGGTCGCGCCGATCTCGAAGGCATGGGCCTTCGAGTTTCCGGACGACGAGGTGGGGCTGCTCGTCTACGCCGTGCGGACGCTGGCCCAATCTGCTGAACGCGAAGTCTCGCTCAGGCCGGAAGAGTTGGAGCCCCTCGGCTCGGAGGAACGCTTCGCGCTCGCCCTGGCACGGATGCAGGAGCGGCAGTTGCTTCCCGCCAGCACCGGCACGCGGCAACTGGCGGAGATGTTCGGGATGTACCGCGCGAACGTTAACTCGCTGAAAGACTATCGACCCGGACTGATTCACGCGCCGATCTATTTATGGTCGGCGAGCCGCAGGCCCGTCACCTCGGACGAGTCGTCGTATCGCGATTGGGCCAAGCTCACCACCGGCCCCGTAACCATGCTCGAAGCCGAGGGCGATCACGTCTCGATGTTGAAGGAGCCGCAGGTCTCGACGCTGGCCGGTCAGTTGCAATCCATCCTCAGTCGTTACAAGACAGGCGAAATCTGAAACTCGCGCCGCACACGGCGGCGGGCACCTTTATCTTCTTGCACATGTCACAGCAAACTTCTTCCGAACCGCCCGAACCCGGCACCGTTGCCATCCCGCGCGTCATCCATCAAATCTGGTATCAGGGCGAGGCCCAACTCCCCGAAAGATACCGCCGCTTTCGCAGGACGTGGGAAAAGCATCATCCCGCTTGGGAGTTCGTCTTTTGGGACGAGCGGAAGATGCGCGAACTGATCCACGCGGAGTACGCCTGGTTCGGCAGCTACTTCGACGGCTACCCGATGGACATTCAGAGGATGGATTCCGCGCGTTACTTCATCCTAAACACTTTCGGCGGCTTCTACATCGACATGGATGTCGAGTGCCTCAAGCCGATTGACGAACTACTCGACCACTACGGGCTGCTCCTCTCGAAAACGGTCGGCTACAACAATGCGATCATCGGTTGCGTCCCACGGCACCCACTCTGGCGCGCGGTCTTTGACAACCTGTGCAAGTACTACACGCGCGAGCAGGCTCTCGGCCCCGAAGCGCCCCAGCGCTCCGCGGCCTACTACGCGGCGGCCAGCGCCGGGCCGCAACTCTTTTCCCGCTCGGTGCGGGAAGGCCACTTCGACCAGCAGCCGACCACGCGCGTCTGCCCGGGCTCCTTTTTCGAACCCGACTTTCCCAGGGAGGAAGCCGGCAGAATCATCAGGTCTTCCGACCGCTCGCAAGCTTACGGGCGTCATTACGGCGACCTCAAATGGCTCCCCCCCGCGCGACGCTTCATCTCTCACGTCACGGCGCAGGTCTTCAAAATCTACTGGTTCATCCAATCAAGAAGAGGACAGTGACGTGAGGAAAAGGGATGCGGCTGCGCGCCGTCGAGGCGGGTGGCTCGTCCGGGCGCGCGCTAGAAGTTCGAGCCGCCGTCAACTTCGATGACCCTGCCGGTAAAATAATCGCACTCGATGATGAACTTGAGCGAGAGCCAGACTTCCCACGGCGTGCCGGTTCTTCCCAGCGGAATCCCCGCCAGCAGAGAGGCTTTGACCTCCGCGGAGAGGTTGTCGAACATCTGCGTGTCGATGACTCCGGGCGCGATGCCGCCGACGCGGATGCCGTGCGCGGCCAGTTCCAGCGCCCAGGTGCGCGTGCAGGCGTCAAGCCCGGCCTTCGACGCCGCGTAGTTTGATTGCCCCGGGTGGCCCGCGCTTGAGAGAGATGAGATGTTGACGACGACGCTCTCTTGCGTTCCGCGCCGCAGTATCTCCGCGACGACTTCACGCGTCATCAGGTACGGCCCCGTCAGGTTCACGTCGAGCACCTGTTTCCACTGGGCCGTCGGCAGTTTCCTCGTCCAGCCGCCTTCATCCTTTGCCAGCAGGCCGTCGCGCAGTATGCCGGCGTTGTTGACCAGCAGGTTGATTCCACCCAACTGCTCGACGGCCGCCTTGATGAAAGGGACGACGGAGCCCTCCTGACTCACGTCGAGCTTCTCAGTCCAAACTCGTCCCGGGAGGGACGCGGCGTCGGCACTGAGCCGTTCCAGTCCGGCAAGGTCTACATCGCCTGCCGCGACGCGGGCACCGGCGCGCGCCAGTTCGAGTGTGAAGCAGCGCCCGAGGCCGTTGGCGGCACCCGTGATAATCGCTCGTGTGTCTTCGAGTCTCACTGCCGCCCGTCAGTTCTCGCTGAGTCGGACTTCGAGTTCACGGCCGAATGGGTCTTCGGTCTGAAGCTTCCAGAGCGAAGCGTACAGCCCCGCGCGTGCCAGAAGCTCCTCGTGCCGTCCCTCCTCAATGACCTTGCCCCTTTCAAGGACAATGATCTTGTCGGCGGAGCGAATCGTGGGGAGTCTGTGAGCAATCATGATCACGCTCTTGCCCGCCGCCGCCCGGCGGAGAGACCTTTTGATGGCGGCCTCCGTCTCGTTATCAAGATGCGAGGTCGCTTCGTCGAGCGTGAGCAGCGCAGCGCCGCCGAAGAGCTTGCGGAGGGAGCGCGCGATGGCGATGCGCTGCCTCTCCCCGCCCGACAGCATGCGCCCCCGCTCTCCGACTTCGGCCTCCAGGCCGCCGGGCAAACGGCGGAGCACGTCCGAAGCTCCGGCGTCGCGCAGCGCCTCCATAACCTGCTCGGACGAAGCGTGCGGCGCACCGTAGAGCACGTTTTCCCTGATGGTTCCCTGAAAGAGGTGCGCGTCCTGACTGACGAGGCTCACGGCCGCGCGCAGGTCTTCGAGTCTCAGCTCGCGGATGTCGTGGCCGTCGAGCAGGATGCGCCCCGAGTCCACGTCGTAGAGGCGCAGGAGCAGGCGCAGCAGCGTGCTTTTGCCGGAGCCCGTCGGGCCGACGATGCCCACGGTCTCGCCCGGCTTGAGATGAAACGACACGTCGTCCAACACTTTGTGCGACGCCTGATAGCCGAAGGAGACGTGCTCGAAAGTTATCTCGCCCCGCACGTCCCGGGCGGCCACGTGAACCGGGCCGCTCCGGATTTGCGGCTTCGAATCGAAGACCTTCGCCAGCTCTTCGGCCGAATGACTGGCGCTGTGATAGAGGTTCGTCAGGCCCTCCAGACCCATGAGCGCCGACAGCAGTTGCGGGAACCAGAAGACGAGCCGGACGTACTCGGTGAAGGAGATTTTCCCCTGCGCGGCCAGCCAGCCGCCGTAACCCGACGCCACGTTGAATCCGGCGGAGAAGATACTCCCGGCCAACTCGCTTTGCAGCGACGACGCGGCGACGGCATCCACGTAAGCTTCGGCCTGCCTCACGCTGTACTCGTGCAGTCGCTCAATCTCCTGCCGCTCGGCGGTGAAGCTCTTGGTGTCCGCGATGCCGACCAGACTGTTCTCCAGCGCCTGCGTGAAGCGCGCCGAGATGTCACCCGTGCGCGCGTAACGCTCGGCCGCCATCCGCCTGAAGTAACGCGACGTGAGGATGATGAAGGGCAGCGGCAGGCAGACCAGCAGTGCCAGGCTCAGCGAGGTCGTCAAGAGGATGCTGCCGGAGACGACGATGATTAGTAACTTCTGGATGGCCTCATCGCCGCCGCGTTCGACGAGTTCGCCGATTTTGGCCGTGTCCTCCGTCACCAGCTTGATGAGCCGGCCCGTGCTGTGGCGGTCGAAAAAAGCCATATCCTGCATCTGGATATGCGTAATCAAATCCGTGCGAAGCCGCTGCTGCGTCGTCTGCGCGAGTCTGCGCCAGGCCCGCTTGCGTAGATACTGAACCCCCAGGTGCGCACCCGTCAGCAGGAGCGACAACCCGGTCATAAACGCCAGGCGCGAAGCCATGCGGACGAATCCCAGCGACTTTAGAAACCCGCCGCCTTCGTCGCGCGCCGTACCCAAGATGCCGACGAAAGAGAGAGACCTAAGCATCCTCAGGGCATGCTCCAGGACGGAGAGAAGAAGTGGGGCGGCGACTTGCCCGCGCTCTGGAAGGGAGGTCTTGAGGATGCGCACGAGCGCCGAGTCACTCTGCTGCGCCGGGGCGCGCCCGTTCGTGCGCGACGACGCCTCCGCGAGGCAATCTCTGAGCAGTGACTCTGTCTTGAGGTTTAAGGTTTCCGGCTCGTACAGGATGAGGACTCTGCCCGAGACGGGGTTGGCGGAAGCGGAGAGGACGCCCTTAAACTGCGAAAGAGCCGTTTCCAGCTCTTCCGCGAGGTGAGGCGCTCTCCTGATAGCCTTCACTTCCCATCGTTCGCGCCCGCGAATGGCAGAGCGCAGGCACAAACCCACGTCGGCCGCCGCGCCCTCCTGACGGTGGGTCACTACCGGGCCTCCCGCTCCTGATCTGCCAACTCCTGTGTGGCCTCTGCGGCCAAGTCCTGGATGTCCTCTAGAGCCCGCTGTGAAAGCTCCTTAATCTTGCGCCCCGTCCGGATTCCAGTTTTGATGCCCTCCTTTGCGAGGAGCTTCCAGGTGTGGGCGAGAACCAGACCTGAAACGACCCCCACCAAAAAAGTGTTCTTTTTCATGTCACTGTGTTCTCAGTCGCAAGCGTGTGCAACTGGCGGAGGGAACTAGCTCTTCGAACTCTTCGTCGCGTACCGGGGCTCTGCCGGCTCCGGAGCGCTACTACTGAGATTCTCAAGAAGACCGTGGCCCGTCCTCGCCTTCGAGAACGAATTGGCCTTCACAGCCAGTATCCCGATAGGGCCGAAGACCATGCCCGCGGCGACGGCCAGGGCGGCGTGAATCACCCCCTGTTTGATGTCACCCTTAATCAGGTTGCTTCCGCCGGGTATGACATACTCGCCGACCAACGAGATGCCCGTTGCTACCGCCTCGCCGACTGTGTTGTCGTTTTCCATGTCTCCGTGCCTCCTTTGTGGTGTGAGTGAATACTGCGTGACGTTGCGCTTGCTAACGTATCCCCCTGCATTTTATGGCTGTATAACTATGGCCTCACTCTACCCCTAATTCGCATTTTCATCAAGGATTTAATAACCGGGTTAAGCGGCGAGGCGCGGGCGCTCGCGGGGATCACGATTACCTTGACTCGCGCCCTGAGAACATGCTAATAGCCCTCAACGTCTTACCCCCTCACCGCCGGAGTGAGAAGGGCCTGTACGCGTACGAGCGTCGCGGAAACCTGCTGCCGACAATCCGCTTAAGCTCTACAGAAATTAAGCACACGGAATGCGAGAGTTGAGTATGTTCTTCGAACCTAGTGAGTTTGAGTTTACCGAAGCGCTGGAGTCGAACTGGCTCACCATCAGGCATGAGTTAGAGCAGCTTCAGTCAAAACACTTCATGCCCTGGCCCGAAAAATATCTCTACAACGAGGGTTGGGAGGTGTTTGGGTTTTATGCTTCCGGCCAAAGAATTGATGCCAACTGCCGGTTATGCCCTGAGACGGCCGGGTTGCTCGAAACTATCCCGGGGATGATGACGGCCGGCTTCTCTTCCCTGGCCGCAGGCACGTCCATCGAGCCGCACGTCGGAGCCTCCAAGTCGGTGCTGCGGTGCCACCTGGGACTGATCGTGCCCGAGCAATGTGCCATCAGGGTCGGGACGCAGACCGCCGGCTGGCAAGAGGGCAAGTGCATGATCTTCGATGACACCTTCGAGCACGAAGCCTGGAATAAATCCCAAAGAACCAGAATCGTCCTGCTCATTGATTTTCAGAGGCCGGGCATGGTTCCGGACAAGTTTTCCGAGATTGACGCCTCGTACACCGAGGAGTACTGGTCCAACATTCTCTCCGAAGTCAACAAGCATCATTGAGCGACGAGCTTGACGATTCGGGACGAGACAATCTCTTCACTTCGCAAGCGGCGCTCGGCGCCACTCATCTACTGCTCGCCGACATCCCGCTGCATCTCTCCGACGGCCCGCTTCATGCCTCCGGCGGCCTCGTCATGAAATTTTCCGGCACCTGCGCGGCGAGGAAGCGTTCGACGGCCGCGGCCCCGGCCTGCTCCCTCTCGCGGGCGCGGAAGGTCTGAGACATGGCCTCGGAGCGCGACTTGAAGCCTCCGTCGTTGAGGACTCGGGACAGAAGGGTGTGCACCGTCTCGGGCGTGGCGTCGCGGAAACTGCCGACCACGCCGAGGCCGTGTAGTCTGACGCGCGCGGCGGCGCCCGGCTGGTCGAAGCCGATGGGGAAGACGACCTGCGGCACGCCGAAGTAGACGCACTCGCGCACGGAGCCGATGCCGCCGTGGTTGACCATCGCGTGCGCGCGCTTGAGGAGTCCGAGTTGCGGCACGCCGTTGACGAGAAGCGTGCCGTCCGGGACTCGCGAGAAGTCGGAGGGCGAGAGCGCCGGGCCGATGTTCACGACGAGTTGCCAGCCCGGCTCGGACGCGGCGGCGTCGATGACGCTCTGGAAGAAAGGCTGGTTGTAGGCGACGCTGCCGAGCGAGCAGAGGATCAGTCTCTTGTCATCCTCAAGCCTCTCCCAGGGGAAGGGCGCTTCCTCGCGCTCGGGATCGACCGCGGCCTCGGCGTAGTAGACGTTCGCGCGCCCGCGCGCTTCGGGGAAGTCGAACTCCTCGGGGCACATGATGAGGATGGGGAAGTCGAGCTGCGGGAAGAGGGCCGTGCGCGTGTTCAGCCGCCGCAAGGGGTAGCCGCACGCCCGCGCCAGTCTCTTGATCTGCTTGAGGGCGTCGGGGACGCCGGCCAGCCGCATGGCGCGCCGCTGTAGCCAGCGCGAGGCCGCGTATCGCTTCCAGGCGAGGCCGACGCCGAGCCGCGAGCGCAGGTCGCGCGCCGGCTCAAGGAGGCTGTTGAAGGGCGGCACGAGGGGGTCTTCGGTTATCGGCAAAAGGTGGCTGACGTACATCGACTTAAGGCCGGTGCCGTAAGCCATCAAGGCCCAATAGGCGTGCAGGGCGTTGTCTACCAGGAGAAGGTCGGGCGCGGCGGCGCGCACGGCCTCTGTAAACTCCCGGTGGCCGCCGCGGATCAGGTAATCGACGAAGCGTTCGTGGTCGATCATCTTCCGGCGCTCGGCGAGGTAGAGCCTCACGTTCTCGCCCAGAGAGGAGGGCGCCGTCTGGCCGGCGCGCCACTGGTCGATGAAGCCTGGAGGGAACCAGTCCGTGAAGAGCGGAAGAAGCTCGTAGCCGTACGGCTCGACGAGTGGCCCGCAGTCCGCCATACCCGCGAAGACGACTTCGTGGCCGCGCTCGCGCAGAGACCTGGCGAGCTTGAGGTCGGTATTGATGGCGCTCCTGAGTGGCAGCGCGAAAAGAAGAATTTTCGACAAGTTGTCTTCCCCGGCGGCGGCTTAAGACCAGAGGCGGGCCGCGGCCGCGTCCGGCGCGGCGGAGGGGTCGCGCGGGCAGACGTTGACGCGCAAGCCCCCGCGCTTGAGGACGCTCGGCCATGAGGACTGCTCGGGCGGCGTCGCTTCGAGCGCTTCGAGGCGGCAACCCTGGACGACGACGGTCAGGACGAGCTGCACGATGAGTTCCGCGAGGCCCGCGCCGATGCAGCCGCGCGGCCCGCGGCCGAATGGGAAGTAGGCGCAGGCCGGGAGCGCGCGCTCGAACTCGGGCGTCCAACGTTCCGGCTTGAAGGACGCGGGGTCTTCGTAGAAGCGCGGGTCGCGCGGGACGACCCACGCCGACATGAAGACGCGCGAGCCGGCCGTAACCGTCCAGCCGCCGAGGGAGTCGTCCGCCCCTGCGCGCCGGCCGATGACCCCGGCCGGAGGGCACAGGCGGAGCGACTCTTTGACGACCTGCTCAGTGTAGAGAAGCCGCGCGAGGTCTTCGGCCGCGGGCGCGCGCGAGCCCACCACGGCCCGCCCCTCTTCGGCCTGAAGCCTCTCGACCTCCGCGCTCTCCGCGACCAGGCGGAGCGTCTGGTTGAGCGCGATGGCGACCGACTGGTAGCCCGCGGACATGAGCGTCACCAACTCGTCTCGTATCTGGCGCTCGCTCAAAGTCTGGCCGTCGTCGCCGACGAGCCGCGCGAGCGAAGAGAGCAGGTCGGGGCTGTCCGAGCCTTGGCGCCCCCCCGCCCGGGGGCGGCGGCGGCCCCCCCCGGCGCGGGTGGCGGCGGGGGGG
>CAXTSK010000006.1:375-3900 GCA_964246655.1 uncultured Pyrinomonadaceae bacterium | reverse complement strand
GCGTCGACGATCGCGTCGAGCGCGCCTTCGCGCCGCCGCTCGCGGATGCGACGCAGGACCTCCGCGTCGAGTTCCGCGACGGCGTCGCGGTAGCGGCGATTGCCGGGCGTCGGCAGCCAGTCGGGCGGCATGAAGAGGCTGAGCGAGGAGAGGGCCGCGAGGAACAGCCGGCCCATGCGCCGCGTGTCCTCGCCGGGCTCGGCGCCGAAATGAATCTGCACGGCGATGTCGAGCACGAGGCCCATGAGTTCCTGCGTGAGTTGCGGGCGCGGCCCCGGTCCCCCCCCGGCGCCCGCGGGGCGCGCCCGGCCCCCGCTCATGTGCGGGTTGCCGCGGGCCGCCACGTGGGGGGGGGACAGGGGCGGCATCAGGCGGCGCATCTGCCGCGCGTAGTCGCCGTTATTCAACTGCATGGCGTTGCCGAAGAACCGGCGCACGTTCTTGCCGCCCGGCATCTTGAGGTAATTGTCGCGCCGCTTGATGAGGACGTGCTGGATGAGGTCGGGGTGGTTGAGCAGGAGCGCGCGGCGGCCGAAGAGGCTGACGTGGACGACATCGCCGAAGCGGCCCGCGAGGCGTTCGAGGGCCAGGAGCCCGTTGCGCCTGTAGTCGTCGAGGGTGCGCGCGCTCTCAAGGCCGCGCGGGCCGTCGCCGCGGGCCGCGTGTCTACATTCGTCGCCATCTTCGGAAACCCCCGCGTCCTTCAGCATCCAATCTCCAACACTTCCCCGACCCTCTGGAAGACCTCGTCCGGCGAGAGAGTCTGTGACGGCGTGAGGAGCGTGTAGGTTATCTGCCCCGCGGCCGTGTCGTAATCATAACGCATCAAGTGGCCCGCCGCGTTCTCGTCCAGCAGCACGGCCCCGCCGTTCTTCGAGTCGTGAACGAGCGAGCAGCCGCGCGGGCTCTTCGGGAGCCCCTGCCCGCCGGCGGGCGCCGAGAGTCGCTCCAAAACCTGCGGGCTCGCCAGGGGGAATTGTTGAGAGGGCTGCGGGTCGTCGTAGGCCGCCTCGGCGTAAGCCTGCGCGGCGGCCGCGACGCGTGCCGTCGTGGGCCTTGCGGCCGTGGCCGTCTCGCCGTTCAGAAGCTCGTTGAGGAAGTCGTTCATGAAGATGCCGTTCGGGTCGAGCTGCTGCCGGATGTCGAGGAAGGGCTGCAAGTGGCCCGCGTCCTGAAGCTTCTGGCGCGAGTCGGCATACGCGTCGGGCACGAGCTGAAATATCTTCGCCCAGTGCGGCAGCCCGCCGAGGGCCGCCCACTGCGCCCCGACGGTCTGGCTGTAGGTGGCGAACCCGTCGAGCTGTTGCGAGAAGCTGAGGAACTCGATGTAGCAGGTGTGCGTCGTGTTCGAAGGGTGGTTGGCCGGCGAGAGCAGGCTGTCGGAGTTCTTGACGAAGCGGAGGTGGACGTTGAGGCTCACCGGGTACTGGCCGCTCTCCGACATGGTCTGAATCTGGTTCACGGCGTCCTGCCACGCGGTGAGCACCTTGGAGAAGTCGTACTGCGGCGGGTCGGCCTGCGTCTGCGTGATGGGGACGGTGTAGGAGAGGTCGATGAGGTTGGTGAAGTACTTGAGCTGGTACAGGTACGCGATGTTGACGGGCACGACCGGGTCGTTCGGGTCCTGGCCGTAGTCCTTTTTGAAGTCGGGGTCTTTCATCTCGCGCTCGCCCATGAGCAGCTTCAGGGACTCGAAGAACGTCCAGAGCGTGATGGGCGTCGCGCTCGGCACCTTCGCGAAGAGGCTCCCGAGCAGACCGCCCGTGAGGGACGCCATGACGCTCGTGATCTCCGTGAAGGTGGTGACGCGGTCGGGGTTCTTCACCGGGTCCTGGGTCTTCGAGTAGCGTTTGACCCAGACCTGATTCGTCGGCGACCAGCCGAAGAAGTCGATGCCGATGTAGGGGAACCAGAAGATTTCGAGGTAGTCGCAACTCGTCACGAGCGTCTCAAGGTTGGTGGTGTCGCCGCTCGCGGGGAAGATGGTCTCCACGTCTGCGTACTCGTCGAGGTGGGCGACGTTGAAGAGCGGTTCGAGCCGGAAGACGAGCTTCGTGATGACGCCGAGCGCGCCGAGGCTCACGCGCAAAGCCTGCATCATCTCGGGCGCAACCTGCGGCGTGGATTCCGTGACCCCTTGCAGCAGCCCGGCCAACTCCTGGTTGACCGTGTAAGCCTGCATCAAGACCTCGCCGTTCTCGTCCACCGTCATGACTTCGATCCCGTAGACGAGGTCGGAGACGGTCGGCTCTTCCCAGCCGGTGCCGTGGCAGCCGTTGGCGATGAAGCCGCCGAGCGTGATGTCGGGCGCCGGCCCCATCGAGCCGAACGCGAGGTTCGGGTGCTGGTTGCTGTAGAGGTTGGACGGGTCATAACCTCCTGAGGTGTTAGCTTCGTTATTGGCGGCGTTGTCGGCGATCCAGCCCTGCTGCGTGCCGGGCGGCACGGCGACGTAGTTGGTGCCGGCGGAGTCTGTGAAGTAGAAGGCTTGCAGGTATGAGTCCTGCGCGGCGTTGGGCGGCTGCATGTTGCCGAGGCAGAGGAGGTAGGCGTCCACGTCGGCGCCGGGCGCGTAGGGCGCGGCGCCGGGCACGGCCCCGAGGCTCCACGAATGGCCGCTGCCGACGACTCCTACCTTCTAGAACTCCGCCTGCGCCTGCTGCAAGACCTGCCTGAGCTGGTCACGGGTGGTCGGCTGTGAGTAGACGGCCGGCGTGAAGTCAATCGTCTCGGCCCAGTTGTGCCACTGCGGGCCGGGCTGGCATGGGACTCCGCTGCTGTCGGACATGGTTCTTCTCCTTCTATAGGTTGAGAGACGCAGGACGTTGAGTCGCGTATCACGCGGTGTGAGCGCGCCGAGGCGCGAGTAACTTACTCCGGTTCGCCGGGCGGGTCAATAGCGAACCCGCCGCGCTTGCGGGAGACGGAACAGACGGCGCATCCCCCCGCGCCGCCGTGCGAGCGCATGACTCAACCGGCGGTGTATTCCGGCGAAAACCGCGAAGGCCCGTTGCTATTTGACGCGGCTCTTCTTCCGGCGCAGGAAGTCTATAAGGACGAACTGCGTGAGGTTGCCGGGCGTGGCGAAGTAGGCTTTGCCGGAGGTCATGGCCGACATCTGCTTGACGAACTCGACGAGGTAGTAGTCCGAGGCGAGCATGAAGGTGTTGACCTGGATGCCGGCCTTGCGGCACGCCTGCACCTCGCGGAAGGTCGCGTCCATCACGACGGGGTCGCCGCCCATCGAGTTCTTGTAGAGGCGGCGTCCGCCCGTCAGCTCGCCGAAGGGCAGCCGCCGCCCGCCCGCGCCCGCGCTCTCCCCTTCGAGGAAGCAGGCCGTCGGCTTGCCGTCGGTCACCATCACGATCTGCTTCATCTCCTTGCGCTGCGCCTGGAGGAGCCGCCGCGCGAGCTTCAGCCCCTCGGCCGTGTTCGTGTGGTAAGGCCCGACCTGCGTCGTGGCAAGGCGCGCGAGCGGCAGCTCTTCGGCGTCGGCGTGGAAGAGCACGATCTTCAGGGAGTCGC
>CAXTSK010000006.1:0-334 GCA_964246655.1 uncultured Pyrinomonadaceae bacterium | reverse complement strand
GGGGGGGGGGGTCCGGCGGGGGGAGGCGGGGCGCGCCCCCCCCCCCGACCTTCTTGGCCGGCGTGAAGCGGTCTTCGCCGTAGAGGATCATCGAGTGCGAGCAGTCGAGCATGACGACCGTCGCGCACGAAGACTGGTAGTCCTGCTGGTGGACGTGCAGGTCTCGGTATTCGAGGTTGATGGGGACGGTCAGCCCCTCGCGCTTGATGGCGGAAAGCAGCGTGCTGTTGACATCATGATTGATCGTGTCGCGGAATTCGTAGGGTTTGCTCGCGGCCGCCGCCTCGATGCCCGTCGAAAGATAGGCCGTGTCATGTCGCCCTATTGAGCTTTT
>CAXTSK010000005.1:0-38024 GCA_964246655.1 uncultured Pyrinomonadaceae bacterium | reverse complement strand
CTCAGGAGAATGCCACAACTCGCTTACTTGAGAAATTTAAGATGCGTTCGCCCTAACTGTATTAATCCAGCCTTTCACAAAGCATGATAAACCTTTAATATGCAAATCGGGCGCCACGCGTCAAGCGGCGCCCGCCGTAAACCAATCTTCTTTCTTCATCCACATCGAATGGACATTTTCGAGAGATTCGTGACACAGGACGCGTTGACGGGGCTGCCGGCGTACATCATTGCCGCGGCCGTCGGCGTCGTCGGGGCCGTTATCGGGAGTTTTTTGAACGTCGTCATCCACCGCGTCCCGCGCGAGGAGTCGATAGCCTTCCCCGCCTCGCACTGCCCTTCGTGCGACACGGCGATACGGCCGTACGATAACATCCCCATCGTCAGTTGGGCCGTCCTGCGCGGCCGCTGCCGCGCGTGCCGCGCCCCCATCTCGGCGCGCTACCCAGCCGTCGAACTGTTGACGGGCACACTCTTCGCGCTGACGTACCTGTTACATTCGGGGCTCACGCTCTCTTTGCCTTTCGACCTCGCCTTCGTCGCGGCCATCGTCGCGCTCGTCTTCATCGACGCGGAGCACATGCTGCTGCCGAACGTCATCACCTACCCCGGTGCCGCGCTCGCGCTCGTCGCGCGCGTGTTGGTGCCGAACCTCTACGGCGTGGCTGCGCTCGGCGGCGCGCACACGCCCGCCTGGCTGCTCTCGCTCGGCGGCGCGGTGCTCGGCGCGGTGGCGGGCGGCGGGTTCCTGTGGCTGGTCGGCTGGCTCTGGGAGCGCGCCCGGGGCGTCGAGGCGATGGGGCTCGGCGACGTGAAGATGATGTTCATGGTCGGCGCCTTCCTCGGCTGGCCCTTAACTTTTTTAACTATCTTCGTCGGCGTGTTCACGGGCTCCGTCGCGGGCGTGGCCGCGATGGCGCGGCGCGGCGAGCGCGACATGCAGATGCTCCTCCCCTTCGGCATCTTCCTCGGCCTCGGCTCGCTCGTCAGCCTCCTCTTCGGCACGCGCATCATCGACTGGTACGTGGGAAACTTTTAAGGACAGTGAATAGTGAATGGTAAATAGTAAATAGTGCTTGAGCGACGGCCAGCGAGCAGAAGCCTTCAACGTTGGGCAAGCGCAACTACCATTTACCATTCACTATTTACCATTCACCAAAGATGCCTCGTCACGAAAACCGGATGCAGTTGGCGTTGGCGCTGTTGGTGGGGCTGCTGCTCCTGGCTAACCTGTTCACGCTGACGCTGGTGGCGATGTCGCCCGCGACGCGGGCGGAGCGCGCGCCCGTCCTTTATACGGTCTTCGTCCTCACGCTCGTCATCAGCGTCCCGTCGATCCTGCTGCTGCCGCGCTGGCTCTTGCGACCCTACAGGCAACTCGTGGACGAGGCCGAGCGCGCGCCCGTCGAATCGTCGGCGCGGGGCCGCGCGCAGGACGAGTCGGAGTTCGTGCTTGAAACTTTTCAGCAGGTCGTCGCGCAGTTGCGCGCCAAGCAGCGCGAGCTTGAGCGTTTGAGCGCGCGCGCCGCCGAGCGCGCCGCGACCGCCGAGCAGTTCAGCGAGCGCGTCGTCGCGAGCCTCCCTTCGGGCCTCGTCGCCTTCAACTCAGAGGGCCGCGCCACGGTCGTCAACGCGCCCGCGCGCGCCTTGCTCGGCATTGACGGGCGCGTGGAGGGCGAAGAGTTCCGACGCCTGCTCGCGCGCGCGCCCGAGCTGGCCGAGATGGTCGGACGCTGTTTGCAGACCGGTGAGCTTTACAGGCGCGAGGAGGCGACGGCGACGCTCGAAGGCAATCGCACGCGCAGGCTCGGGGTGACGGTCGCGCCGATTGAGCCCGCCGGGGCGGGCGGCTCGCGCGGCGTGCTCTGCATGCTGACGGACATCACGGAGGTCGCCGAGCTGCGCGAGACGGTCGCGCGCAAGCGCAACCTTGAGAGCCTCGGCGAGATGTCGGCCGGGCTCGCGCACGAGTTCAAGAACGCGCTGGCGACGCTGCACGGCTACGCGCAGCTCTTGCAGAACGCCGCGCTCGACGAAGACGCGCGCGCGTCCTCGACCGCGGCGCTGTTGCAGGAAGTGCGTGGGCTCTCCGAGATGGTCACCTCCTTCCTCAACTTCGCGCGCCCGAAGACGCCCGACCTCGAAGACGTTCGTCTCGGCGAACTGCTCGACACCTGCGCCGCAGACCTCGAAGCTCTCTTCGACGTTCAGCGCGTCGCCCTCACAACCGAAGGCAAGTTCGCCGAAGTGCGCGCCGACGAGCGCATGCTCCGCCAAGCGCTCCTCAACCTCATGCGCAACGCGGCCGAGGCGATACCCGACGAGGCGGCCGAGAGGCGCGTCGTCGTCAAGGGCTCTGTCGAGACGGACGCCGCCGGCCGCAACTGGGCGCGCGTCGAAGTCGAAGACACCGGCGCGGGGATACCTCAAGAAGACCTGCACAGAATCTTCATCCCCTTCTTCACGACCAAGTCCAAAGGGCACGGCGTCGGCCTCGCCCTCGCACACCGCGTCGCCACAGACCACGGCGGCACGCTCTCGGCCGCGAACTCTCCGAACGGCGGCGCTGTCTTCACACTACGACTTCCAACTTAGTAATACAGGTCAGAACCGCCCGCGGTTCTGACCGTTATTTCAGTCCTTTTGGGAAGTATTCGTGCCAGCGGCGCGTGACGAGTTCGCCGATGTCGGGGCGGACGAGGAGTTCGTCCGGGTAGCCGGGCTTCATGCGCGCGTCGATGACGATGGGTGCGGTGTACTTGACGTGATGGCGGCGCAGCTCGGTCGCCGCGGCGTGTATGTCGGAGGCGGGCTCAAAGCGCGTCCAGGTGGCCCAGAGGAAGTCGGAGGCGTTGCGCGCGACCGAGGCATCGTCGTGGACGACGACCAGCGGCCAGTCGCCGAAAGACTCCGCGCGCGCGAGCCGTGAGGCAAGTTCGGGCTCATCCTCGAACGTCGTCGCTTCCACGACGAGGCAGCCGGCGCAGAAGACTTCGGCGCGCGTGACTCCGGCGGGTAAGTCCCCGCGGAACTCGCGCGGCAGCTCGCGCACGGCGTCGCCGAGTCCGAGCAGCACCGCCTTGCTCCCGCGGTTGACGGTGCCCGAGGTGTAGTCGAGTGTGTCCATCGAAAGGTTCGAGAAGACGAAGAGGTCTGTCTCGGGCCGGAAGCGCGCGAGGACGTGCTCGAACAGGCGCGGGAAGTCGCGCAGGTCTTGCGGCGTGTCGGTGAGCAGCAGAAACTTCGTGAGCGAGAGCTGCCCCTCGCCGAGGATGCGGAAGGCCGAGACGAGCGCCTCGCGTGCGTAGCGCTCGCGCACGACGGCCGCGGCCAGCGAATGGAAGCCGGTCTCGCCGTACGTCCACAGATCGCGCACGCTCGGCATGCGGGAACAGGGGCGAGAGAAGTTTTTGCAGGTAGTCGCCGATGAAGAAGTCTTCCTGCCGCGGCTTGCCGACGACCGTGGCCGGGTAGATTGCGTCGCGCCGGTGGTAGACGGCCTCGACGTGGAAGACCGGGTAGTCGTGTTGCAAAGAGTAGTAGCCGTAATGGTCGCCGAAGGGGCCTTCGGGCCTTCGCTCGCGCGGCGGCACTTTGCCCACCAGCGCGAACTCGGCCTCGGCGACGAGCCGGTGCGGGTGGCCTTCGAGCGGAGAATCGACGACTCGAATCTTCTCACCCGATAAGACGGATGCCAGGACGAGTTCGGGCACGTCTTCCGGCAGCGGCGCGATGGCGGAAAGTATCAACGCGGGCGGACCGCCGAGGAACATCGTGACGGGCAACGGTCGTCCCGCGCCTTCGGCCTCGTGGTAGTGGAAGCCGCCGCCCTTGTGTATCTGCCAGTGCATGCCCGTCGTTCGCGCGTCGAAGCGCTGCATGCGGTACATGCCGAGGTTGTGCTTGCCCGTCGAGGGGTGCTCCGTGTAGACGAGCGGCAGCGTGAAGAAAGGCCCGCCGTCCTCCTGCCACGTCGTCAGCACCGGCAGCTCGTCGAGCCGCGCGGGACGGTCAACGACTTCCGTGACCGGCGCGCGGCCGACCTTCTTCGTCCCGAGCTTCAAGGCTTCGAGCGCGAGCGCGCGGTGCTGCCACAGCGCGGCGGGCTTCGGCGGGAGCAGAGACTCTGCGACGTGGACGGCCTGCCGGACGAGCGCCTCGGGCTTCGGGCCGAAGGCGCGCTCGATCCTTTCGACCGTGCCGAAGAGATTGGTGACGACGGGGTAGCGGCTGCCCTTCACCTTCGTGAAGAGGAGCGCCGGGCCTGCTTGCTCGATGACGCGGCGGTGGACTTCGGCGAGTTCGAGTGCGGGGTCAACTTCCGCCCCGACTTCGACGAGGTCGCCCTCGCGCCGGAGCAGTTCGAGAAACGAGCGGAGGTTGCGATGCATGCGCCGCCAGTAAATCACACGGGCGGCGTATGTCAAAACTGCGGGTCAGGAGGGCGGCTGCGAGTCGTCGCCGTTGCCGACCTTACGTTGCCGCTTGGGCTCGACGGCGGGCGTCTCTTCGACGCGGATGGTGATCTCGCGCTCGGCGAACTTGGCGGCGTCGGCGATGAGCGGGTCGAGCGACTGCGTGTAGGGCTGAATCTTTTCGAGCGTGCCGCGGTCGCCGACCGAGGCCAACACTTCAAGGAGGCGCGCCTGCGTGTTGCCGTTAACGCGGCCGAGGAAGACGTAGAGCGGCTCGGGGCCTTCGAGCTGCTTGAGGTAGCCGACCGATTGCTCGGCCCGGCCCTTCTCGTCGAGCACGCCCACGAGTTCGAAGAGCGTCTCGTTCTTCCCCATCCGGTAGAGCGCCCAGTCGAGCGCCAGCTTCACGCGCGCGTCCTTCTCCTGCGCGCGGTAGCCTTCGGCGAGCCTGCGGTGCTCGACCGCCGCGAGCCGCGCCAACTCTTCCGCCGCCGCGCGACGCTCCGAGGCGAATTTGCTTGAAAGCCTCCGCGCGACCGTCGCGGAGTCCGCGCCCGGCGCCTTCGAAGACTCGTCCTGCGCCCTTACGTGTGAAGGGGAGATAAGGAGTGAGAGCAGCGCCAGCGTTAAGATTGTCTTCATGGCCGAACCTCAGCCTGTCTTGAGAATGAAAGGGAGAGGGTTTAACCACAGAGGGCACGAAGGGCTTCACAGAGGGCTCAAAGGTTTTCTTTGTGTCCTTCGTGAAGCCCTTCGTGCCCTCTGTGGTTAAGCATCCCTTCGCCTACTGCTGCGCCGTGCCGCCGTCGGTCTTGCGGAGCTTGCCGGAGTCGAGGTCAAGCTCTTCGCGCTTGATGACTTCGACTTCGGGGAACTGCTTGCGCAGCGGCTCGATGAAGTCCTTGGCGTCGCCGACGATGACGATGGCGGCGTCCGCGGCGCCGAGCCGCGAGCCCGCGAACTTCTGTATCTGCGCGGGCGTCACCGCCTGCACGCTCGCGATGTAACGGTTGATCTCGTCAAGGCTCAGCCCGTACAGGGCGAGCGACGCGATCTGCCCGACGAGCCCCTCGGTCGTCTCAAGCGAGCGGCCGAAGTTGCCGATGACGACGGCCTTGCGCGGCGTCAGCTCGGCCTCGCTCACCGCCTCGCTCGACAGGCGCGTCAGCTCGCCGACGAGCAGCGACGCCACCTCCGCGCCCGACTGATTCTTCGTCTGCGCCGAAGCGACGTACGGCCCCACGTCGCGCCGCGTGTCGAGCGTCGAGCGCGCGCCGTAGCTCAGCCCGCGCTTGATGCGTATCTCCTGGTTCAGACGCCCTGAGTAGCCCGAGAGCACGGAGTTCGCGACGACCCCGGAGTAGAAGTCCGGGTCGGTGCGCGCGATGCCGCGCCGCGCGAAGACGACCGCGGCCTGACCCGCGCCGGGCATGTCCACGACGACGACGCGCCGCTTCGCCGCGACCTCGGGCTTCAAAATTACCGCACCGGCGTTGCCGCCGGACGCGGGCTTGGGCCAGTCGCCGAAGCTCTTCTCGGCGAGGCGGAACGCGTCGTCCGCCTTCATGTCGCCGCCGATGACGAGCACGGCATTGTCGGGACGGTAGATCATCGAGTGGAGTTTAGTCACGTCCTCGCGCTTGATGCGGCCGATGGACTCAATCGTGCCCGAGACGGGATGGCCGTAGAAGCTGTCGCCGAAGACGACGCGCGAGGCGACCCAACTCGCGAGCTGGCCCGGGTCGTTCATCCCGACGGTCACCGAGTCAACGTACTGTTGACGAAGCCGCTCGATCTCTTCGTCCGTGAAGACGGGGTTGCGCACCACGTCGGCGAGGACGGCGAACGCGGGCTCGGCTTTCGACGCGAGGACGTTGACGCTCGCGCGCGAGGCGTCCCAACCGGCGCCCGAGTTGAGGACGCCGCCGAGCGCCTCGATCTCCTGCGCGATCTGCGGGGCCGTGCGCGTCTTCGTCCCCTTCGTCAGCAGCTCGGCCGTCATGTCCGCCAGCCCGCTCAAGTTCGCCGGGTCAACCTCGCCGCCGTTCTTGACGAGCAGTTGCGCGCCGACGAGCGGCGTCGAGTGATTCTCGATGACGATGACGCGCAGGCCGTTCGCGAGCGTGCGCTCGACCGGCTTCGGCACGTTGGCCGAGCGCGGCGCGGCGGGCGGCGGCGGGGTCTCCTGCACGATGACCGTGGAGCCGGAGGCCGTCTGCGCGCCTGAGCTTTGAACAAAAGCGAAAGCGGCGAAGAGGAGGGACGCGGCGACGAACACTGCGAGTCGGACTTCCTTCAAGACGTTTCTCATCGGCTTCCCTCCCCCTGCGTGCCCTCGGTCGCCGTCTTCTTCTCCTCGGGCTTCTGCGGCTCGGACTGGTACGTGATGACGACGCGGTTCGTGTCGGTGAAGTACTTCTTCATCACGCGCTGCACGTCGGCGGCGGTGACGGCCTGAAGCCGCTCGATGTCGGTGTTGACGCGCTTCAAGTCGCCGACGAGGACGGCCGCGTTGCCGATGGCGAACGCCTTGCCGCTGTTCGTCTCGCGCTCGCGCAGCGCGTTGGCGACGAGCTGGTTGACGGCCTTGTCAAGCTCGGCCTTCGTCACCGGCGCGTCCTGCATCTTCTTCAGCTCCGCGAGCAGCGCGCGCTCGCCCTCGGCGGGCTGCTTGCCGCTGGCGAGGATGGCGCCGAGGGCGAAGTAGCCGGTGTTCTGCCGCAGGCTCGCCTGGCCGAACGCCTCGGCCGCCACCTGCTGCGAATAGACGAGCGACTGGTAGAGCCGCGAGGACTCGCCGTTCGACAGGATCGACTCGGCCACGCGCAGCGCGTCGGCGTCGGGGCTGGAGATGGGCGGCGCGAGGTAGGTAAGGACGACGGCCGGGAGCGGCACGTTCGGCCCGCGCTCGTCGAAGCGCTTCTCGGCCGTGCGCTCGGGCTCCTTCACCGTCACGCGCGGGATGGCGGCCGACGGCTTCGGAATCTTCGCGAAGTACTTGTCAACCCAGCCGTCCACCTGCTGCTGGTCGATGTCGCCGACGACGATGAGCACGGCGTTGTCGGGCCGGTAGAAGGTCTTGTGGAAGGCGCGCACGTCTTCGAGGTTGGCGGCGTCGAGGTCTTCCTTGCTGCCGATGGTCGGGCGATGGTACGGGTGCACCACGAACGAGTCGCGGTCGATGGCGTAGAAGAGCCGTCCGTACGGCGGCGCGAGCACGCTCGTGTTGAACTCCTCCTTGACCACGTCGCGCTCCGAAGGGAAGCTCTTGTCCGTGACGTTGAGCGAGCCCATGCGGTCGGCCTCGGCCCAGAGCAGCGTCTCAAGGTAGTTCGACGGGACGACCTCGTAGTAGTTCGTCACGTCGTCCGAGGTCGAGGCGTTGTTCCAGCCGCCCACGTCTTCGGTGAGACGATCCATCATCTCGTCCTTCATGTTCTTTGACGATTTAAACATGAGGTGTTCGAAGAGGTGCGCGAAGCCGCTCCGCTTGTCGGGGTCGTCCTTCGAGCCGACCTTGTACCAAACCTGGATGGAGACCGTCGGGCTCGAACGTTCCTGCGCGGTGATGACCGTGAGCCCGTTCGCGAGCGTGCGCTCCTTGAAGTTGATGGGCGGCACGCGCGTCTGACCCGACGCGGCGGCGGCGCCGAAGAGCGCGCACAAAAGTAGGAAGACTGCCGTTCGTCGAAACATCTCTGAAGCTCCTCATCTTGACTCGGTTCGGGCGCCTCTCGGCCCGCGCGGGAGAGTTGGTGTCGGCGCGTGCTTTGATGCCCTTCTTCCGAGGGATTGTTGTACGCGGCGGCGGCCTCGGGTCGAGGCGGGGACGCGCGCACCATGTCAGTTCAGGTCAAGTTTACGCGTCCGCCGCGCCCTATGTTTCTCGGAAACCCGCCAAAGAAACTCTTTTACGCCCCGTCAACACGACTTTCGTCCACGCCCTTGAATCCGGTACGCGACGCTGGATTTCAGGCGCGACGCAAACTTTGCCCGCGCGTTGAATGTAATATAAAATCTGCGCCGGTGGCGAACGCGCCCGGCCGTCCGAGGATTTGAGAGGCGGCCTCCCGGGCGCTCGCCACAGTTTAGTCTTGGGCCAGGGTTACGAGAGCATTAACTGGATGGCAGGCGGTCTGGTCGTACACATCTCGAACGGGCAGGAGCGGCACACGGAGGTGCTCTCGCAGGAGCGCGTCCTCATCGGCCCCGGCGAGGGCTGCCACATCCGGCTCGGCTCCGACCTCCTCACCGACTCCGACGTGATGCTCGAACTCTCGCGGCAGAACGGACACTTCCGCGTGCAGGAGTTCGACCCCGAAATCGGCATCACCCTCAACGGCCGCCCGCTCGCGCGCAACGCGAAGATCGACGAAGGCGACGAGCTGCGCTTCCCCGCCTTCGACGTGCGCATGCAGTTCTTTCCCGTCGGCAACCTCCCGGCCGTCACGACGGGCGGCCGCCGCGCCAGCGTCGCCCCCTTCATCGAGCAGGCCGCCATCGAGGCCGCCGCCACCGCCCGGCGCGACGACGCCAAAGTCTTCCTGCGCGAGTTCACGCGCGAACTGCTGCGCGAGATCAACTGGAGCACGAAGATCGGCGTGTTCCTCTGCGTCGCCATCCTCATGGGCGGCATGTTCTACCTCGGCAACGCCGGCTACCAGGAGATGAAGCGCGGGCGCGAGCTCATCGACAAGCAGAACGAGCAGCTCACGCAGCTCCAGGCCGAGATAAACCAGACGCGGGCGCAGTTCGGCGACGTGGACAAGCGCAACCAGGACATCATCAAGAGCCTGTCGCTGGCGCCGAGCCTGCGCAGCCAGTACGGCGACGGCGTCTGCCTCATCGCCGGCTCCTACATGCTCTTCGAGCCGGGCACGGGCCGCCCGATGCGCTACCCCGAGACGCAGACCAACGAGGAGGGCGAGGCCGCGCAGACGGCGGGCGAGCAGCCCTTGCTCACGCCCGAGGGCAACGGCCCGCCCTTCATCCGCGACTTCGTCGGGACGGGCTTCCACGTCGGCGGCGGCTTCATCGTCACCAACCGCCACCTCGCCGTCGAGCCCTGGACGGCCGACGAGGGCGTGCAGTCTTTGGGCCAGAGCGTGCGCGGGCAGTTCCGCGTCACGCGCATCGTCGCCTTCTTCCCCGGCATCCGCCAGCCGTTCGTGGTGCGCGTGCGCCAGACCACGCGCGACGACGTGGCCGTCGGCACGCTCGACACGAAGGAGCTGCCCGAGGGGCTGCCCGCGCTCCCGCTCGACAGCGACCCGGACACGGCGATGATCGGCGGCACGGTCGTCATGATGGGCTACCCTTCGGGCCAGGATCGGTTGATGGCGACCATCCCCGAAGCCGAGGCCCGCACGCTCCGCGAGCGTTGCGGCGCGTCGGTCGAGACGCTGCTCGCGTGCCTCTCCGACCGCAACTACATCAAGCCGCTCACCACGCAGGGTCACGTCTCGGACTTGCAGGGCCGGAACATCGTCTACGACGCGGCCAACGCCGTCGGCGGCTCCGGCTCGCCGCTCTTCGGCCCGAAGGGGCGCGTCATCGGCGTCAACTTCGCGACCTTCACCGAGATGCAGGGGCAGAACTACGCCGTCCCCGTCAAGTACGTCTACCCTCTGCTCGAACGCGCCGGCTGGAAGACGGCCGAGCCCTCCGAAGAGCAGAGCACCAACGCCAACACCGCCCAGCCGCCCAAGGACGCGCCGCGCCACGCCGCGGAGCAGAAACGTTGAAGGAACGTTTCTGCTGTCTCCCTCTGCAAAAATTTAACCACAGAGACACAGAGACACAGCCTTGAGAATTTGAAATTTCAAATCTCAAATTTGAAATTGCTTTAGCTGTGTCTCTGTGTCTCTGTGATTAATCCTTCGCTCACAGTACGTACCCTCAATGTGACGCTTAACCTTCTGTCACACACGGTTTTGACAGTCGCGGCGGGAGTCCGCTACTCTCCGTGCTTTAGGCAATGGGTCGCGTACTTTTCTGTGTGCGCGAGCCGCGAGCTTTAACGGAGATTCAGCCGAACCTTGTCAGCGCCCGCAGCATCCGCCACGAACGCGCCCGTCAGGCCCGAACTCTTCCCGGGGCAGTTGGTAGGCACGACGAGCCGCGCGCTCGTGCTGACGGCGCTGACGCTGTTCGTGCTGTTCGGCTTCGGCCTGCGCGCCTACCAGCTCGGCGCGGAGAGCCTGAGCGAGGACGAGCTGAACAAGGTGCGCGCCGTGGCCGAGTACCGCGAGCGCGGCCTCACGCCCGCGAACGGCGAGCATCCTTTCCTGATGAAGGCGCTGCTGACGGTCAGCCTCGTCGCCTCCGAAGGCTGGAACTCGACCTCCGTCGCACGTCGCAACCCGCAGCTCCAAGTCTCGACCGAGACGGCCGCACGCTTGCCGGGCGCTATCTTAGGCGCGCTCACTTCCGTCCTCATCTTTCTCGTCACGCGCGAACTCTTCGGCGGGGAGGTGGCGCTGCTCGCAGCGGCGCTGTGGGCCTTCGACCCGGCGGCCGTCGGCTTCAACCGCATCGCGAAGGAGGACAGCTTCCTCGTCTTCTTCTTCCTGCTCGGCAACGTCTTCTGGCTGCGCGGGCAGAAGGTGGCCGAGGAAGGTTTACGTAAGCCCGAGCCTTTCTACTGGGCGACGGCCGCCAGCTTCGGCGCGATGATGGCGTCGAAGTACGTGCCGCACTTTCTCGCCATCAGCGGCGCGTACTACTGGGCCTTTCAGGGTTTGCCCGCGACGCGCTGGCGGATGGGCAAGAAGAAATGGCTTGTCTGGTTCGCGGTGTTGGGCGCGGCGTTCGTCGTCTGCAACCCGACGATCCTTTTGCCGGGCACCTGGAAGGAGATGCTCACCTTCGCGGGCGAGAAGCGCATCGGGCACGACTCTTACGAGTTCCTCGGTCAACTCTACCGCAACCAGATGTCGCTGTGGCTGCGCGGCTCGCCGTGGTACTTCTACTACGTCTTTATGGGAGTGAAGCTGCCCGTGTTGGTGCTCGTCGGCTGCGTCGCGGGGCTCCCTTTGCTCTTCCGCAGGCGGCTGGGCGACGGCCGCTACTTCCTGCTCTTCTGGCTCTTCTTCTGGTTCTTCCCCTTCACCTTCCTCGGCGGGAAGTTCACGCGCTATTTCACCTTCGCGCTGCCGGCCGTGCTGATGACTTCGGCCGTGGGACTCCATTACTTAGCAGGACTTCTCGGCCGACTCTTTGCGACACGGCCGGGACGTGAAACGTCCGGCGCTTACGCGCGCGCAGGTCTCGCGCTCTTCGTCGTCGCCCTTTCGCTCTACGCGTCGGCGAGCGCGGCGCCGCACTACAGGCTCTACACGAACTTCATCGGCGGCGGCGTGGAGCGGGCCGGAAGCTACTTCCCGCACGACGAGTTCTACGATGCGAGCGCGCGCGACGTAGCCAACGCCGTCGCCGCCATCGCGCCGCAGGGCGCGCGCGTGGCGAGCGAGACGCGGGAGCTTCTCACGGACTACGCGCGGCTCGCCGGGCGCGAAGACCTGCGCTCGGTCTCGCTCTCCGACCGCGCGATGCTGAGCGAGTTTCGGCCCGGCGACCTCGTCGTCGTCGCGCGCGGCCGGCGTTACTTCAGCAACGACGAGTTAACGTCGCGGCTCGAAGCGGCGTCTCAACCGGCGGCCACGGTCTCGCTCGGGCGCGTGCCCTCGGCGCGCGTCTACGCGCTCGACGCCGCGGCCTTCGCGGTGTTCGAAGGGGTCGTCAGGCAGTAATTTTCGGGCAACACGTCCGGCAACTGGCGACATCGCAAGCTTTGACGAAAGGCGTGCCAACTGCGGCCGAGTTCGTGTAGATTGTTGGTGTCGGCGGAACGTCAGTTGCTCTCTTGAGCCGCGAGGCTTTGTGAGACGCGCGCGTGGCGCAACATTTCGGCTCCCCTCGGCGGGGACGCGCGCAGTCTTATCGCTCCGACAGGAGCCTTCTTGTAGAACATAAGGAACCTTGGGGACATGGAGACTGTTCACCGGATGCGACCGGCGAAAAAGTATCTGACGCTCGCGCTCGCTCTCTTCATATTCGCCGGGCAAATACCGCCCGCGCTCGCGCAGCAGGTGCAGATCGTGCCCGCCCTCAAGAGCGAGGACACTCTTCCGCGCAAGCCCGCGGGCGCCTCGCCCTTCCGCATTGAGACTCTGCCCGTCGGGCGCGACGCGCAACTCCTGACCGTCTTCGGCAAGCTCGACGGACTCAAAGACGAATCCTCACAGCCCGGGGAAGTCCCGCTCGTCAGCATCCTCCGCGACACGCTCGGCGACGCCGACCCCGAGAACGACCGCCTGCGCCAGGTCTGGATGCTCACCTACACGCGCCCGACGGCGATGCAGCGGGTCGCCTCCGCGATCCCCTTCCTCTACGGCCGCGTCGGCGACAAGAAGAGCGCGAGCAGGAAAGGCATCCCGCCGCCCGTCATCGACCTCGCCGACCCGAAGCGTGACCTCTGGCACCGCTTCATGTGGCTCGCGCTCCAGAACGTCGTCTTCAACCCCTACGGCCTCGCCGCGAAGGCTTCGACCTCCGCGCTGCGCGGCAACTCGGAGCGCTACCGGCAGGCGCACATCCTGCGCGCGCTCGCCATCCTCTCGCTCTACGAGGCCGAGACCGGGGCCGAGTCCGCCTTCACGCAGTCCGAGTCGGCCGAGATACAGTCCCGCCTGATGCTGACGAGCAAGACCTTCGGCGGCCTCATCGACGACGCGTACCTCGACGAAGTCCTGCGCCGCCAGAACACCGCGACGCTCGACACGCGCGGCCACAACTGGGAACTGCTCCGTCAGCGCACAGAGACCGAGGGGCTCTACTTCGAGCCTTTGACGATGCCCGACGGCGAAGCCACCCACGCTATCCTCTACGTCTCGCGCGAAGACTTACAGAAGAACCGCGGGCGTAAGTTCGGCGACCGCTTCCTCAACATCAAGAGCCCCTGGGACGACTCGCGCCTCGCGCGCTGGGACGGCCACACCGAGACGCGCTACGTTGACGCCGAGGGGCGGCCGGTCGCCGACGGGACGGAAGGCGCGCGGAAGATCGAGCTGATCCCGCTCGCGCTCTACGGGCTCGACTTCCCCAAAATCCCCGCGCTGCTCGTGGACTTCCGCGACAAGCTCAACCCGAAGCGGCGCGAGATGTCGCACCGCGTCATCGAGGACGTGGCGCGCAACGTACTCTCGCTCTCGCGCTACGGCGACGTGCACTACTTCCTCGGCCGGACGGTCTTCGACTTCGTCACCAGCCGCCGCGGCATCGACGTGAACCAGCCGACGCGCCTGCGCGCCTACTCGCAGCTCAAGCTTTTGCTCGCGCTCGACCGGACGCTCGACCACGACCTGCGCGACGAGATCGCGAGCCGCGTCGAGTCGGTCTCGCTCAACCCGCTTGAGAACGACCTTGAAGCCGAGGCCCGCCTCGCGCGCGAGCAGTACGCCGCGCTCGTCGCCGCGGCCGAACGTCCCGACGGCATGGCCGCGCGCATCGACCGCGACCGGCGCGAGGAGATGGTGCCGCTCGAACACGGGAAGACCGAGCGCGTGCTTCTGCGCTTCGCCAACGTCCTGAGCCTCGGCCTCTACAAGCACCGCGAGCCGGCCGCGCCCGAGTCCGTCCGTCAGACGCTCGACGCCGAGCGCCGTCTCGCCTTTCACAAACGCTTCCTTGAGCAGGTGGCGAAGTCAACGCCCGTGGCCGAGGTCGTCTGGAACATCGAGGACGTGCGCCGGAGCCTGCGCTACGTGGCCGCGGCCAACACGCGCGGCGACGCGGGCGCGGCGCGCGCCGCCGCGAAAATCTTCGCGCAGACCGGCGACGCCGAGACGCGCCGCCTCTGCCTCGACTGCCTCTACCGCATCAACAACGAGGCCGCGAAGACGGCGCTGCTACGCATCTACCAGTCGCCCGGCGTCGAGCCCGAGCTGCGGCTGCTGACGGCCGAGTACCTGCGCAACGCCCTGCGCGAGGAGCAGCGCATCGCCCCCGAGGACGCCCGCGCCATCATCGCCGCCATCGGTCAGTGAGGCGCCGCTTTGAGTTAGCATCGAGTGTAGGGATAATCTCCGGGTGTCTCCAGTTTCATCAAACAGACTCGGCGGGGTCTTCGTCCGCCGACTCGGTCTCGCGGTGGTCTTCGCCTGCGTGCTCCTCTGTCTGAGTACGCCCGCTCGGGCCGCGGCGGCGAAGCGCATCGTCGTCATCAAGGTTGACGGCCTGCCGTACGACACGGTCGAGCGCTTCGTCCGCCGCCGCGACCCGCGCACGGGCAAGAGCCTTCTGCCGTGGTTCGAGCACGTCTTCTACGAGCGCGGCACGCGGCTCGACAACTTCTACGTGCGCGGGATGAGCCTGTCGGGGCCTTCGTGGTCGCTCCTCGACACCGGCCAGCACTTACAGATCAAGGGCAACGTCGAGTTCGACCGCTACACGCTCCACTCCTACGACTATCTCAACTTCATCCCCTTCTGGATCGCCAACGTCGGCGGCGTGCGCGTGGACATGCCCGGCCCCGAGCTGCTCGACGAGGTCGGCGTCCCGCTCCTCGCCGACGCGTACCCTTACGAGGAGCGCTACATCAGCTTCCAGCTCTACCAGCGCGGCACGCGTTGGACGACGCTCCAAAGGGGCTTGCAGAACAAGTTCGCGCGCTCGCCCGGCGAGCTGTTCGACGAGTGGCAGCTCGGCATCGGCGGCCGCGACATCATCATGTCGCAGCAGGAGCGCGAACTGTTCGAGAAGCTGCAAGACCCGAAGGTGCGCTATCTCGACTTCTACTCGACCGAGTTCGACCACGCCGCGCACCACAACCGCGACGGGGCGACGCAGCTCGCCGCCCTGCGCGAGCTCGACGCCCTCGTCGGCCGCATCTGGACGGCCATCCAGAAGACTCCGGAGGCCGCCGACACCGCGCTCGTTTTGGTCTCAGACCACGGCACGAACACCGACGAGCGCGTCTACAGTCAGGGCTACAACCTCGTCAAGTTCCTCGCCTCGGCCGCGGGTGGCGGCCACCACGTCGTCACCAAGCGCAGGCTCTTGAGCGACTACTCGCTCAAGGGAATCTACCCGCTCATCCCGCTCATCTACACGACGACCGACGACTCGTTTTATTTGAAAGGTCAGAGCACTTCGTACCCGACGGCCCTCGTCGATTTCGACGGCAACGAGCGCGCGTCGATTCAGCTCCGCGACAGCGACCTCAACCTCGTCCACATCCTTCTTCAACAACTCAAGCGCGACGACCTGCCCAAAGACGTTCGACGCGCCGCGACCGGCGCGCTCTTCGCCGTCATCGACCGGCGCCGGCAGGGCTGGCGGCGCACGCTCGAAGAGATGCGTGAAGAACTCGGCGCACTGCACCGGCTCATCGAGCGCCAGAGCGCCGTCGTCGCCGCGCAGCCGAAGAAGTTTACGAAGGAAGAGGCCGACCGCGGGCTGGATCGCGCGGCCAAGCGCGAGTTCGCGCGGCTCGACTCCTGGACGAGCGACGAGCGCGAGTACACGGCTTATCTACAGTCGCTCGCCAACGTCCTCGCGCTCGACCCCGCGCGCCTGAACCCTTCGGCCGTTAAGATCGAAGACCTCATCCCGAAGGGCGCGATGGGCGACCACAACACGCTCCACGAGTTGCAGAACTACGTCGTCGGCCCCGCGGACGGCGGCCTCGTGCTCGCGCCCGACGGCTCGCTCGACGTGGAGAAGAGTTTCAGGCGCGTCAACTACTTCTCGCTCCTCGGCGACATCGGCGTCCGCAACAACGTGCAGCCCGGCGTCGAGAGCCACCCCGTCGATTTCGTCGCCGTCCGCGTCCCCGCCGAATCACTTCGCGGGGCGCTTCGCGACGACGAACAACCCGACGAGGCCATCTGGCTCTACGGCGGCCCCGACCGTCAAGCCCTGATCTTCTCGCGCGAGGACGGCGGCCGACTTAAACTCCGCTACCTCCCCGTCTCGAACCTGAAGCAGTCGGCGGACGGCCGCGTCACCTTCGAGCGCACGGACTGGCGCCCCGGTCTTCCGCTCAAGCTCTTCGAAGACGCGCTCCTCGCCTTGCCCGCGGGCGAAGACCGCAAGGGCTGGCTCTCGGGCTGGCACACGGACATCGAATGGCTGCGCGCCACACACCTGACGAAGTACTCGAACGCCGTCGTCGGCCTGCACGAACAGTTGGCGCGTCACGTCGTCGAAGGCACGGACACGGCGGCGGCGAATCTTTCGGCGGATGACAAGCTCATCCGGCGTTACCGCCTCCGCCAGCGCGTGCTGGTCGAGACCGACCTTCTCATCCTCGCCAACGACCACTGGAACTTCGACGTGCGCGGCTTCAACCCCGGCGGCAATCACGGCTCCTTCTTCCGCGTCTCGACGCACTCGACGCTCATGTTCGCGGGCGGCGACTCGACGCACATCCCGCGCGGCCTCGCGGTCGAGGAGCCCTACGACTCTCTGAGCCTGATGCCGACGCTGCTCACGCTCACGGGGCAGCTCGAAGACGGCGAGCGCCCAGTTCCGGTCCTCTGGCGGCAGGGCTTCCGCGCCTTCCCCGGCCGCGTCGTTCGTGAGCTGTTTGAAGCGCAGCCCGCAGCGGCCCCGGTCGCCGACACCGCGACGCCGGAGGTCAGACGTTGACGGCCGCGCGCGGGCAGGACGAGGTCGGCCGCGAAGACCTCTTCGAGGCGGAGATACACATCACCGCCGACACGGGCGAGCTCGGCTCGAAGCGGCGCGGCTGGCTCTTCTACCTGCACGTTCTCGCCTTCGTCTTCGGCGCGACGCTCCTCGTCATACTCATCCGCGCCGTCGGCGTCGAGCCGATCTTCCAGGCGCTCGGTCAGATACATTACGGCTTCCTTTTTCTGCTCGCGCTCGCGGGCGGGCGCCACGCGCTGCGCTCTTTCTCGATGCGCATCGCCGTCGCGCGCGAGCACCGCCGCTTCAACTTCTGGCAGGCTTACACGACGCGCCTCGCGGGCGAGACCATCAGCTTCTTCACCTTCACCGGCCCCGTCCTCGGCGAAGCGACGAAGGCGGCGCTGCTCCGCAAGCGCGTCCCGACGAAGGCGGCGGTGCAAGCTCTCGCGGTTGACAACCTGCTCTACAATCTCTCGGTCGCCGTCTTCATCTCCAGCGGCGCGCTCGTGATGCTCCTCACGTACGACCTGCCCGTCGGCGCGCGCCTGCCCCTGTTGGGCATCGCCGCGGGGATGGCGCTCGTCATCGGGCTCGTGACGTGGGCCGTCGTCGCGGACGTGATGCCGGTGACGGCGGCCGTCGATTTCTTCATCCGCCGCGGCTGGAAGGCCAACTGGTTCGAGTCCAAGCGCAAACACTTTCACGAGGTCGAGGAGAACGTCTACGACTTCTACAAGCACCGGCCGCGGACGTTCTTCACCATGCTCGCGTGCGACTTCCTCTCGCACGCGACGACCGTGGCCGAGGTGGCGGCCGTCCTCTGGATGCTCGGCTTTGAGCCCGCCGTCGGCGTGTCGTACATTATCGACTCGCTGACGAAGGTCATTAACCTCGTCTTCAGCTTCGTGCCCGCGACCATCGGCGTCTACGAGGGTGGCACGGGCTTCATCCTGCACACGCTCGGCTACGCGGTGGCGACCGGCTTGACCATCGGCATCGTGCGCAAGGCGAGCATGATCGTGTGGGCGCTCGTCGGGCTCGTGATGCTCGTCCGGCACACCGCGCCCGACGCGATGCGGAAGGCGATGGAGCGCCATCCGCGACTGCGAGAAGTTATGGACAACCTGGTTCTCTCGAACATGACGCACCGCCCGGCGCGCACCTTCGTCAGCATTCTCGGCGTGGCGGTCGGCGTGCTCCTGGTCGCCTTCACGGTCGGGCTCGCGCACGGGGTCTTGCGCGAGCGCGGGCGGCGCGAGTCTGAAGTCGGCGCCGAGATCATGTTGCGCGCCGCGGGCGCCATCGGCTTCGGCGCGCAGCCCTTCAACCTGCCCGTCTCGCGCGCCGCCGAACTGTCGCGCATCCCCGGCGTGCGCCTCGCGTGCCCGGCCGCGCAGACCACCGACACGAGCGACACGGGTTTCGGTATGCGCGTCATCGACGGTATCGACTTCGACTGCTACTCGCGCCTCTCCGGCCTTCACGTCATTGAAGGAAACCCCCTGGGGCGCGGCGAAGAGGCCGTCGTGGACGTGGTCTGGAAGGAGCAGCGCAAGGCGAAGCTCGGCGACCCGGTCAAGCTCTTCGGCCGCGACTTCAGGATCGTCGGCTTCTACGAGCCGCCCGGCGGCGCGCGCATCAAGGTGCCGCTCGCGACGTTGCAGGAGAACGCGGGCGTCGAGGACGGCGCCTTCTGCACGACCGTGCTGGTCTCGGTCAACAACCCGGCCGAGCAGGAGGCCGTCGCCGAGCGCATCCACGCCGCCTTCCCCGAAGACCAGCTCATCTTCACGCGCGACCTGCCCGAGCTGTACGCTTCGAGCGTGCCCGCGCTCGACGTGTTCATCGACGTGATCGTCGGCGTCGCCGCCGCCATCAGCATGCTCGTCATCCTGCTCGCCATGTATACGACCGTCACCGAGCGGACGCGCCAGATCGGCGTCTTGAAGTCTTTGGGGATGTCGAACGCGGGCGTGGCGTGGGTCATCGAGCAGGAGGCTCTGGCCGTGAGCGTGCTCGGCGTGCTGCTCGGCGTGGTGCTGACGCTCGCGGCGCGCTTCGTCGTGATGCGGACGACATCGCTCACCGTGGACATCGAGCCGCGCTGGCTCGTCGTCTCGCTCGCCATCGGCCTGCTCGGCGGCACCATCGGCGCGCTCTACCCCGCGTTGCGCGCAGCCAGGCAAGACCCGGTTGACGCGCTCAGTTATGAATAAAGTGCTGAGGACTGAGGACTGAGGACTGAGTGAAAGACAAGGCCCGCTCTTCCACTCAGTCCTCAGCACTCAGTACTTTTCCCCCTATGCCGAACCTTTCCTACATCTCGCCGAAGGCCGAAGTGAGGGGGAGCCCGATTCACGGGCGCGGACTCTTCGCGCGGGAGTCGTTCGCGGAGGGCGAGGTCGTGTGCGTGAAGGGCGGCTACGTCTTCGACCGCGCGACCTTGAAGTCGATGCCGGACTGGTACGGGTCAGCGGAGATTCAGGTCGCGGAAGACCTCTTCATCGGCCCTCTGTCGGAGGAAGAGCGCGAGGGCTCGATGATCTTCAGCAACCACTCGTGCGAGCCGAACCTCGGCGTCCGCGGCCAGATCGTCTTCGTCGCGATGCGTTCAATCGAAGCGGGCGAGGAGTTGACGCACGACTGGGCGACGACGGACGACGACGACTACGAACTCGAATGCCGCTGCGACGCGCCGACTTGCCGCCGGGTCATCACCGGGCAGGACTGGCGCAGACCCGAGTTACAGCAGAAGTACCGCGGCTACTTCTCCACCTTCCTCGCCGATAAGATCGCGCGCGAAAGAGCGTGCTGATTTCCCGCCGGCACCCCGTCGCGCCCGCGCACCAATCGCCGAAAACCCGCATAAAACTGTCGAATCTCAGCGCGGAAAGCTTATAGCGAGTTGCAAATGAGAGCGACGGCTACCGGGTCAGTACCACCCGCTATCGCGGGTGGGCCTTCACGAACGGCACGCCCATATCGCACAGAGCCACCCGCTACTGCGGGTGGTACTGACCTGTTTGCTTCTGGAATCCTTCCGTGAGCTGAAGGTTTGAGCGGCGCGCAACAAAAATTTACGCCTACCGCCAAAAAAAGGTCTGTACCGCCAAAAACTGCCCCCTACGCCTCCGAAACCTCCGCGGACGCCCCCGAACGCTCCGATACGGCCTCCGACTGTACGAATATGGATTTGGAACGTGTCAATATGACATCGGAACCTTCAAATACGGCATCGGCGCGTCCCGTACGGACTTTGAATATACGATTACGTATGCGGCGCGTCTCGTACGGAGTTGGCGCGCTCCGTACGGACTTTGAATATACGTTTACGTATACGGAACGTCCGAATCTCTTCCCGGCGCGCCCCGTACGGACTCGGCGCGGCCGATACGGAGTCGGAACGCCCGGATACGGGTCGGGAGAGGCATGTACGGGGTCGGAGCATGTTGATTCGGGGTCGGCGTCCGTCGATTTGTACCGAAGTGGTCTCTACGCGCGGAAGGGGCGTCCTACTCGCCCGCAGCGCCACGGCGCGGCGGCGGGAGGAGGCCGACGCGCACCTCTTTCTGTGCGCGCGACATGAAGGCTTCGATGTCGGCGATGGTGCGCGGGAGCGCGGCCGAGAGGTTGCGATAGCCGTCGGCGGTGACGACCACGTCGTCCTCGATCCTCACGCCTATCCCGCGGTACTTCTCGAACGCGGGCCGGATGGCCGCGATGAACTTCTCCATCTCGGGCGTCTTCGGCAGATTGTCGAGCGCGTCGGGCCGCACGTAGATGCCCGGCTCGACCGTGAAGACCATCCCCGCCTCAAGCTTCCCTTCGCCGCGCACGCTCACGTCGTGGACGTTCATCCCGAGCCAGTGCGAAGTGCCGTGCATGAACCAGACGCGGTACTGCATGCTGTTCCGGTCGGTGATGAGGCCGAGGCGGAGCAGCCCGTCCTTGATGACCTCGGTCGCCGCGTTGTGCACGTCGGAGAGTTGCGCGCCGGGCTTGACGGCGCGGAAGGCCGCCTCCTGCGCCGCGAGCACGATCCGGTAGACCTCCGCCTGCGGCGGCGTGAACTTGCCCGAGACGGGGAACGTCCGCGTCACGTCGGCGCTGTAGTGCTCGTACTCGGCCGCGGCGTCCATCAGCAGCAGGTCGCCGGGCTTCACGCGCCCCTGCGACTCCTCGTAGTGGAGCGTCGTCGCGTTCGGCCCGCAGCCGACGATGGAGGGGTAGCCCCAGTTGTCCGCGTTGCGCCGCTTGTATGTGTAGTCCAGCTCGGCCTCGACCTCGTACTCCCACTTCGCCCGCGAGGCGACGGCCTGCGCGCGCTGGTGCCCTTCGACGCTGATGTCAACGGCGTGCTGCATCAGGCGCAGCTCGTACGGCGACTTGCGCTGCCGCATCCCTGCGAAGACCTCCCAGGCCGAGCGCACGCTCAGGCCGCCGGGGTTGCCCATCCACGCGACCGAATAGAGGCGCTCGCGCTCGTACTCGCGGTTGTGCTCGCCGCCCGTCAGGAGCAGGTAGAGCGTGGCCTCGTTCTTCGACATCGCGGCGAGGAAGTCTTCGGAAGGCGCGGGCCGCGCGTCCGTCGGCGCGAGCAGGACGGCCTGCGGCGCGGGCCTGTAGGTGAGGCGCGAGCGGACGGCCGACATGAAAGGCTCGAACTCGCGCGCGTCCCAGATTTCGCCGACGCCGGAGAGCGCGCGCGCCTCCTCGGGCGAGTACATGTGCCCCGTCCACGTCTCGGCCGCCGCGTTCCGCCGCGGCAGGAAGAGAATCTCGCGCGCCGCGGCGTCCGAGCCTCTCACCATAACGAGCGTCGCGCCCTCCTGCCTGAGCGTCGTCAGGTAGTAGAGATTGTTCTCCTGCCGGAACTTGTAGTCCACGTCGTTCGTGTAGACGCGCGGCTCGGCGCTGAAGAGGACGAGTAGCGAGTTCGGCCCCAGCTTCTCCATCACGCGCCCGCGCCGCGCGCGCAACTCCGCCTGTCGCTCCTCCTCCGTGAACTCGGGCGCGGGCGGCGCCTCGCGAATCACCGGCGGCGGCGCGGCGCGTACGGGCGCGGGAGAAAGACTGAACGGAAGCGTTGACGAAATGGCGCAGACACAAAGCAGCGCCGCGACGCTAGTCCTATTTTTCAAAATTGATGACTCCTTCAAAACCGCTTACAAAAAGCTGTCAGTAGCCGACCGGCTCGCCGTAGTTGCGCGGGTCGCTGGCGCCGAGGCGGACGCCGGTCTTCTCCTCGATCATGATGCCCTGCGCGTCGCCCATGTAGCGGGGCTTCGACACGAGGCGGTGCCCGCGTGTTTCGAGCGCGCGGAAGGTGTCGGCGCTCAGGCCGAAGGGCTCGTAGGTGATCTCGTCCGGCAGCCATTGGTGATGTATGCGCGGCGCGTCGATGGCCTGCTGGATGTTCATGTCGAAGTCGATGACGTTGGTGATGACTTGCAGGACGGTGTTGATGATGGTGGGGCCGCCCGGGCTCCCGACGGCGAACCAGAGCGAGCCGTCCGGCCGCAGCACGAAGGTCGGCGTCATGGCCGAGAGCGGGCGCTTGCGCGGCGCGACCGCGTTGCGCTCGCCCTGGATGAGCCCGTACGCGTTGGGCGTGCCCGGCTTCGCCGCGAAGTCGTCCATCTCGTCGTTCATGAGGATGCCCGTGCCTTTCATCACCACCTTCGACCCGTAGCTGTCGTTCAAAGTGTAGGTGTTCGACACGCAGTTCCCTTCCGCGTCCACGACGGTGAAGTGCGTCGTCTCCTCCGACTCGTAGCCCGCAGGTTTGCCCGCCTTGACCTCCGCGCTCGTCGAGGCGCGCTCCATCTTGATGCCTTTCCGCAGACTCTCGGCGTAAGACTTATCAATCAAGCCCGCGACGGGGACGCTGACGAAGTCGGCGTCCCCCATGTATTCGGCGCGGTCGGCGAAGGCGCGGCGCATGGCCTCGGTCTGGACGTGGTAGCGCTCCGAAGCTGTGGCGCCCATGTGGCGCAGGTCGAAGCCTTCGAGGATGTTGAGCATCTCGATCAGCACCGCGCCGCCCGACGAAGGCGGCGGCATCGAGATGACCTCGAAGCCGCGGTAGGTCGTGCGTAAAGGCACGCGCTCCTTCGCGACGTAGTTCTTCATGTCCTCAAGCGTGATAAGTCCGTCGTGCGCGCGCATGTCCTCGACGATGAGGCGCGCGGTGCGCCCTTCGTAAAACTCGCGCGGGCCGAAGCGCTGTATGCGCGCGAAGGTCGCGGCCAGCTCGGGCTGCCGCCAGATTTCGCCCTCGTTAAAGAAGCTGCCGCCCTTCAGATAAACCTTCTTCGACTCGGGATAAGCGCCCAGCTCTTTCGCGTTGCCTTTGAGCGAGCGCGCGAGTCCGTAAGGCAGCGAGAAGCCTTCGGCCGCGAGTCGGCGCGCGGGCTCGACGAGCTGCGCCCAGGTGAGCTTGCCCGAGCCGTACTTCTTCAAAGCCAGCTCCATCCCCGCGACCGTGCCGGGCACGCCCGAGGCACGGTAGCCGACGAGCGAGCCGCCCTCGCCTATCTTCGGCTGGCCGCTCGCGTCGAGGTAGACATCGTGGTGCGCGGCGGCCGGCGCCATCTCGCGGTAATCGATGGCGGTCGTGCGCCCGTCGCGCAGGCGGATCATCATGAAGCCGCCGCCGCCGATGTTGCCCGCCGCCGGGTAGGTCACGGTCAGCGCGAAGGCGACCGCGATGGCCGCGTCCACGGCGTTGCCGCCGCGCTTGAGCACGTCCACGCCCGCCCGCGAAGCAATCTCGCTGGTCGAAGCGACCATGCCGTGCGGCGCGCGCACCGGCTCGCGCGACGCCGCGCGCGCGACGCTTCCGTCTCCTACGTTAAGCAGCGGTGCCGCGGGCGAGACGAAGAAGAGAAGGACGAGCAACAGTCGGACGACGTTGAGTCTGGCGGTCATAGGCTGAGCCTCTCGGTGTTGATGGGCGGTCTTCAGCGAAGCTGCAACTCCATGTACAAACTGCCCTCGATTGGATTGTAGCGGTAAGCCTCGATCTCTTTGAAGCCGAGCGAGCGATAGAGCGCGATGGCCGAGCCCATCGCCGGGAGCGTGTCGAGGCGCATGCGCTCGTAGCCGAAGGCGCGCGCCTCTTCGATGATACGCTCCGCGAGCGTGCGGCCGAGTCCCGTGCCGCGGAAGGCGGGGCGGACGTAGAGGCGCTTCATCTCGCAGACCACTTCGTCAGCCTTCCGAAGCGCGACGCAGCCCGCCGGCTCTTCCACTTCGTAAGCCACGAGCAGTCGGCCCGTCGGCGGCGCGTAGTCGCCGGGCAGCGTCGCCAGCTCGTGCCCGAAGTTCTGGAAGCAGAGGTCAACGCCGGTCGCGTCCGAATACTCCTTGAAGAGCGTGCGCGCCTCTTCGACCTGTTCGTCTGTTTCGACGCGGGTCACTCTCACGAACGCACCTCAGAGGCTCGCGACGAGCGCGGCGAGGAAGGCGCCGCGGCGCACGACCGCGTCGGCTTGAATGTGTTCGTGCTCGGCGTGCGCGCCGTCGCCGTCCACGCCGAGGCCGTCGAGCACGCTCGCCCCGCACGCGGCGGCGAAGTTCCCGTCCGAGGCGCCGCCGACGCTCGCCTCGCCTAACTCGATGTCGAGCGACGCAGCCACCCGTTTAGCCTTCTCGAAGAGCGCGGCCACTGCCTCGGTGCGCTCCATCGGCGGGCGGTTGATGCCGCCCGAGACTTTAAGGCGCGCGCGCCCGTCGAACGGTTCTAAACCGCGGATCGATTCTTCGAGCCGGCACGCCTCGGCCGTCGTGCTGAAACGCACGTCCACTTCGGCGCGCGCGCCGGCCGGGACGACGTTGGCGTGCGTGCCGCCCGAGACGGTGCCGACGTTGACGGTCGTTCCCAGCTCCGGCTTTGCCAACGCCGACACGCGCTCAATCTGTCGCGCGAGTTCGAGGACGGCGTTGACGCCCTTCTCCGGTTCGAGGCCCGCGTGCGCGGCGCGCCCTTCGACTTCGAGCGTGAAGAGCCCCGTCCCCTTCCGCGCAGTCTTCGCACGGCCACCCGGCGCGGGCGGTTCGAGCACGAGAACATACTCCGCGCGCGACGCCTCACGCTCGACCAGCTCGCGCCCGCTGAAGCTCCCCGACTCCTCGTCACAAGTCAGGAGCAGCACGACCGGCCGCCGCGGCTTGAGCGACAGTTCTTCGCACGCGCGTAAGGCTTCGAGCGCAATACAACATGCGGCCTTCATGTCGTACACGCCGGGCGCGTAGATACGCCCCTCCGTCTCGCGCCACGGCCGCGCGGCGAGCGGCCCGCGCGGGTGGACCGTGTCCGTGTGGCCGAGCAGCAGTAACGGCCGCTCGCCGTTCGAAACATAATCGAAGGCGCGAAGGATGAGATGCTCGCCATAGTCGTTCGGTGCCACGACGCGCTCGACCGACACGTGCCCGCCGAGCCCGGTCGCCAACTCCGCGAGCAGGGCCACGGCCGCCGCGCTCCCCTCACCGTCGCCCGACGGCGACTCGATCTCGCAGAGCCCGCGCGCGCGCGAAAGAATGTCGTCCCGCCTCGCCTCGAAGTGGCGGCGCAGGCGCGCGGCGTCTTGACTGTTAGGCTCGAAAGTCATCCGGCTTTCTCAGTTCGCGGAGAGCGTCTCGGCGCGCACGGTCAGTCTGTCGATGAGTTCGCGTTTGATTTCAAAGCCGATGCCGGGACGCTCGGGCGCGACGATTGTCCCCTGCGGCGTGACCGTGACCGGCGGGTCGATGATGTCCTCCGTCCAGTAACGCGAACTCGCGGACACGTCGCCGGGCAGCGTGAAGCCGCGCAGCGTCGCCATCGCGACGTTATGCGCGCGCCCGATGCCCGACTCAAGCATCCCGCCGCACCAGACGGGGACGTTCGCCCCGGCGCACACGGCCTCGACGCGCGTGGCCTCCGTGTGCCCGCCGACGCGGCCGAGCTTGACGTTGACGATGCGGCACGCGCCCAGCTCAATCGCCTTGCGCGCGTCCTCGGCCGAGCGGACGGACTCGTCGAGGCAGACGGGCGTCTGTATCTGCCGTTGCAACTTCGCGTGGTCTTCGCGGTCGTCGTAGGCGAGCGGCTGCTCGATCATCATCAGCCCGAACTCGTCGAGCGCGCGCAGCAGCGGCGCGTCTTCGAGTGTGTAGGCGGAGTTGGCGTCAACCATCAGTCGTATGTCGGGAAAGCGCTCGCGAACTTTCTCGACGACTTCCCTGTCCCAGCCGGGCTTAATCTTGATCTTGATGCGCTGGTAGCCGGCGGCCAACTCCTTCTCGATCTTTTCGAGGAGTTGTTCGGGCGTGTCCTGGATGCCGATGGAGACGCCGCAGGGAATCTCCGGCCGCACGCCGCCGAGATGTCGCCAGAGCGGCACGCCCAGACGCTTCGCCTCCAAATCCCAGCAGGCAGTCTCGACCGAAGCCTTCGCCATGCGGTGGCCCCGAGGCCGCCGCATGAGATGGCCCACGTCGGCCGCCCCTTCGACCTCTTGACCCAGAACCATCGGGGCGAGGAAGAGGCGCGTGACCTCCCACGCCGAGTCGATCCACTCCTCGCTGTAGAAAGGCCCCTCGCCCGCCGTGCACTCGCCCCAGCCCTCGGCCCCGTCTGAGTCCACGACGCGGACGAGCATGATGCGGCGCTCTGTGGTGCGGCCGAAGCTTGTCTCGAAGAAGTGTACGAGGCGCAGGCGTATCTCGCGCAGCTCGACGGTGCGGATGTTCATGCGGGCCTAAGTCTCCGAAGTGCGGACGATGCCGTGGATATTAACGCGAGTGGCAGGCGAACTCAAAGAGAAGGGGTTCTGGGTTTTAGGTTTGAGGTGTTGGGTCGGAACAGCCGTTTTACCCAACACCTCAAACCCAGAACCCAGAACCCTCCTACTCCGAGACGGCGGCCTGCGTGAGGTCGGGGCCGAGGTTCTCGGTCGTCGTCATAGCCTCGCCTTCAAGCGCGGCGTGCATGGTGTGCCAGGCGAGGCTCGCACATTTGACCCTGACCGGGAACTTACGCACGCCGCTAAAGACCGTCAGATGCCCGAGGTGGTGCGGACTGGTTTCGGGGTCAAGCTCGCCCAGAACCATGCGGTGAAACTCGCCGAAGAGCGTTTCCACTTCGCCACGCGACTTCCCCTTAACGCTGCGCGTCATCATGCTGGCTGAAGCCTTCGCGATGGCGCAGCCCTCGCCTTCGAAGCTGATCTCCTTTATGACGCCGTCCTCAACGCTCAGGTAGACGAAGAAGTGGTCGCCGCAGGTGGTGTTATGACCTTCGGCGGAGCGATTTGCCGTCGCCAGCTTCCCGAAGTTGCGGGGCTTCTTTTCGTGCTCGCGAATCTGCTCGTTGTAAAGCTCTAGAAGTGATGACATCTCAGCCCAACACCTCGATGACCTTAGCGACCGCCTCTATCAAAGTATCCGCCTCCTCCTTCGTGTTGTAAAAAGCGAAGGACGCGCGCGCCGTCGCCGGCACCTTGAAATGCTGCATCACGGGCTGCGCGCAGTGGTGCCCCGCGCGGATGGCGACGCCCTCATGGTCGAGTATCGTCCCGATGTCGTGTGGGTGTATCCCCTCGATGACGAAGGCCAGCACGCTCGCCTTCTCGCGCGCCGTGCCGATGATGCGGACGCCCTCGATGGCCGAGAGTTTTTCGGTGGCGTAACGGAGAAGCTCCTGCTCGTGCGCGTGCGCGGCCTCGCGGTCGAGGCTGTTGAGATAATCAATCGCGGCGCCGAGCCCGATGGCCGAGGCGATGGCGGGCGTGCCCGCCTCGAACTTGTCCGGGATGGCCGCGTAGGTGCTCCGCTCGAACGTGACCGTGCGGATCATCGAGCCGCCGCCGAGGAACGGGTTCATCTTCTCCAGCAGCTCCGCCTTGCCGTAGAGCACGCCGCTGCCCGTCGGCGCGAACATCTTGTGGCCGGAGACGGCGTAGAAGTCGCAGTCCAAATCCTGCACGTCAACCTTCAAATGCGGCGCGCCCTGCGCCCCGTCCACGAGCACGGGCACGCCCACCTTGTGCGCGCGCGCCACGATCTCCTTGACGGGGTTGACCGTGCCCAAAGAGTTCGAGACGTGGCCGACGCAGACGAGCTTCGTCCGCTCGTTCAAGAGCGCGTCGAACTCCTCAAGTATCAACTCGCCCGCGTCGTTCATCGGGATGACGCGCAGGCGCGCGCCCTTCTCCTCGCAGAGCATCTGCCACGGCACGAGGTTCGAGTGGTGCTCCATCTCGGAGACGACGATCTCGTCGCCCTCGCCCACGAACTTGCGGCCGTAGCCGTGCATGACGAGGTTGACGCCCTCCGTCACGCCGCGGACGAAGATGCACTCGCGCGCCTCGCGGGCGTTGATGAAGCGCTTGACCTTCTCGCGCGCGCCCTCATAAGCCGACGTGGCGCGCTGGCTCAGGTAGTGGACGCCGCGGTGTATGTTCGAGTGCTCCTCGCGCAGGTACTTCGCCCCGCGCTCGATGACGATGCGCGGCACCTGCGCCGACGCGGCGTTGTCGAGGTAGACGAGCGGCTTCCCGTTCACCGTCTGCGCGAGCACGGGGAAGTCCTCGCGCACGCGCTTAACGTCCCAGCCGCCCTGTCCGGCGGCCGCGCTGCTCTCTTCGATGATCTTCTCTGTCGCTATCATCTCTTCTATGCCTCAAGCCGCGCGTGCAGTCGATTAAGAATCGCCTCGTCCAACTGCGCGCGGATAGACTCGAACTTGATGCTCGCGACAATCTCCTCGGCGAAGCCGTAGGTCAGGAGGTTGCGCGCGAGGTCGGGGTGCAGCCCGCGGCTGAGCAGGTAGAACAGCTCCTCCTCTTCGAGCTGGCCGACGGTCGCGCCGTGCGCGCACTTCACGTCGTCGTTGTAGATTTCGAGCTGCGGCTTCGTGTCCACGCGCGCGTCCGTCGAGAGCAGAAGGTTCTTGTTGCTCTGCTGCGCGTCCGTCCCGCTCGCGCCCTCGTGGACGTAGACGCGGCCGTTGAAGACTGCGCGCGACTTCCCGTCGAGGATGCCCTTGTAAGTCTGCCGGCTCGTGCCGTTCGGCTCGCGGTGGTCGATGAGCGAGTGCGTGTCCGCGTGCTGCCCGTCGCCGACGATGTAAAGCCCGTCCACGTGACACTCCGCGCCCGGGCTCGTCAGCGTGACCTCGATGTCGTGACGCGACAGGCGCGCGCCCAGCGTCACGGTCGTCAGGTCGTACGCGCCGTCCTTCGAGACCTCCGCACGGGTCGAGGCGACGTGGAACGCGCCGCCGGACTCGTCCTGCACCTTGTAGTGCGTGACGCGCGCGCCCTCTCCGACGAAGACTTCGACGACGGCGTCCGTGAAATACTCGGCGTCGTCGATGGCGGCGTAAGTCTCTATGATGTCGAGCCGGCTCTCGCGCTCCGCGACGACCAGCACGCGCGGGAACGTCACGGCCTCCCCTTCACCCGTTGCGGTCAGGAAGAGCAGTTGCACCGGCGACTCGACCACGGCGCCCTTCGGAATGTGAATGAGCGCGCCGCCGCCGAGAAACGCCGTGTTGAGCGCGGAGAAGGCGTCGCTCCCCTCGCCCGACAGACGGCCGAGGTGTTCCCAAAGGAGTTCGCCGTGCTCGCCCGCGAGAGCCGCGCCGAGGTCTTCGACGGAGACCTGCGAAGGGATAGCTTCGAGCGAAGAGTGCTCCGGGCTGTACGCGCCGTTGACGAAGACGAGGCGGCTGCGGCGCGCTTCGGCCGAGACGAAACGTCCGACCGCATCACTCTCAAGCTCGACCTTGTCTTCCGCCGCGGGCCGGAATGTCTTCCGCGCGATGGGCGCGACGTTCGTGTACTTCCAATCCTCCTCGTCCGTCGTCGGGAAGCCCAGTTCCTCGAACCGTTCGAAAGCGCCCTCGCGCAGCCTTCCCGCCCACGAAGGCTCGCCCTCGCGCGTGCCGACAAACTCGCGGAAAGCGTCCGCGTAAATGCTCTTTTCCTTAACCGCCTGTGACATCAATTTTGACTCTTCTTCTAAGCGCCGGCCGCGGCTTCCTTGATCCAGTCGTAGCCCTTCTCTTCGAGTTCGAGCGCAAGCTCCTTGCCGCCCGAACGCACGATGCGCCCCTTGTAGAGGACGTGGACGTGGTCGGGGACGATGTAGTTGAGGAGCCTCTGGTAGTGCGTGACGAGGACGACGGCGTTCTCGGGCGTGCGGAGTTTGTTGACGCCCTCGGAGACGATGCGCAACGCGTCGATGTCGAGCCCCGAGTCGGTCTCGTCGAGCACCGCGAGCTTCGGCTCAAGCACGGCCATCTGCAAAATCTCGTTGCGCTTCTTCTCGCCGCCCGAGAAGCCCTCGTTGACTGAGCGCGACATCAGCCCCGCGTCCATCTCGACGACCTTCGCCCGCTCCGTCAGAAGGTCTTTGAACTCCAAAGGGTCAAGCTCCTCCTCGCCGAGGTGCTTGCGCTTCTCGTTGTACGCGAGCCGGAGGAACTGCGCGTTCGACACGCCGGGAACCTCTACGGGGTACTGAAATGCTAAGAAGACACCCTCGCGCGCGCGCTCGTCCGGCGCGAGTTCGAGCAGGTTCCTGCCCTCGTACAAAACCTCGCCCTTCGTCACCTCGTAAGCCGGATGCCCGGCGAGAATCTTCGCCAGCGTGGACTTCCCCGACCCGTTCGGCCCCATGATGGCGTGAATCTCGCCCTTCTTAATCGACAGATTGATGCCCCGCAAAATCTCTTTGCCGTCAACCGTCGCGTGCAAGTCTCGAATCTCTAACACAGTAAATTTACTCCGTAAATTTGGGTGTTGGATGTTGGGTTTTAGGTGTTGGGGAAAAACTGACTCTTTCACCCAACACCTAAAACCCAGAACCCAACACCCTTCTAGCCGACGCTGTTCTCAAGCTTCATCCCGAGCAGGCGTTGCGCCTCGACGGCGAATTCCATCGGCAGTTCGCGGAACACGTCCTTGCAGAAGCCGTTGATGATGAGCGAGACGGCGTCCTCCTGCGAGATGCCGCGCTGTTGCAGGTAGAAGAGCTGCTCCTCGCTGATGCGCGAGGTCGTCGCCTCGTGCTCGACGCGCGCCGTGTTGTTCATGACCTCGATGTACGGGAACGTGTTCGCGCCCGAGCGGCCGCCGATGAGCATCGAGTCGCATTGCGTGTAGTTGCGCGCGCCCTCCGCGCCGGGCAGAACCTTGACGAGGCCGCGGTACGAGTTGTTCGACTTGCCCGCCGAGATGCCCTTCGAGATGATCGTGGAGCGCGTGTTCTTCCCGATGTGGATCATCTTCGTGCCGGTGTCGGCCTGCTGCGCGTGGTTCGTCAAGGCCACCGAGTAGAACTCGCCGATGGAGTTGTCGCCCTGAAGGATGCACGAAGGGTACTTCCAAGTAATCGCCGAGCCGGTCTCGACCTGCGTCCACGAAATCTTCGAGTTGCGGCCGCGGCACGCGCCGCGCTTCGTCACGAAGTTGTAAATGCCGCCCTTGCCCTCTTCGTCGCCCGCGTACCAGTTCTGCACGGTCGAGTATTTGATCTCCGCGTCGTCGAGCGCGACGAGTTCCACGACGGCCGCGTGCAACTGGTTCTTGTCGAACTTCGGCGCCGTACAGCCTTCGAGGTAGGAGACGTGTGCGCCCTCCTCGGCGACGATGAGCGTGCGCTCGAACTGGCCGGACTCCTGATTGTTGATGCGGAAGTAGGTCGAAAGCTCCATCGGGCAGCGGACGCCCTTCGGCACGAAGACGAACGAGCCGTCGGAGAAGACCGCGCTGTTCAGGGCCGCGAAGTAGTTGTCGCCGACAGGCACGACCGAGCCGAGGTACTTCTTGATGAGTTCGGGGTAGTCGCGGATGGCGTCCGTGAAGGAGCAGAAGACGACGCCGTACGTCTTCAGCTTCTCCTTGTAGGTCGTCGCCACCGACACGGAGTCGAAGACGGCGTCCACGGCGACGCCCGCCAACTGCTTCTGCTCGTTGAGGGGGATGCCGAGCTTCTCGAACGTGCGGAGCAGCTCGGGATCAACCTCGTCGAGGCTCGCCTTCGTCACCTTCTGCTTCGGCGCGCTGTAGTAGATGATGTCCTGGTAGTCCACCTCTGGGTACTTGATGTTGGGCCAGTGCTTCGGCTCCGACATCTTCAACCACTGGCGGTACGCCTTGAGGCGGAACTCAAGCATCCACTCCGGCTCGCCCTTCTTCTCGGAGATGAGGCGGACGGTATCTTCGCTCAGACCCCTCGGGATCACGTCCGACTCGATGTCGGTGACGAAGCCGTACTTGTACTCCTTATTTGCCAGCAGCTCGATTGTGCTCATCTGATGATCGCTTTCCTTAAAGACTTTTCTGTCCCGACTTATGAAAACCTACTGCGCGCCCTCGGCGACGGCCGACGCCCCCGGCCGCAAGCCCTGAATCTGGTGGAGCATCGTGTCAACGGTCTGCTCGTCGCCAATCAACTGCGCGAGCGTGATGGCCGACAGCGCGCGCTCGACCGCCTCGTGGACGTTGACGATGACCGAGCGGATGCCGCAGTCGCCCGTGTGCACGCACGAGTCGAGCACGCCCGGATAGGTCTTGCAGTGGCCGTCCACCTCGCCCTCGTCCAGAACCTTGATGATCTCGCTCAGGCGAATCTCCGCGGCCGGCCGCGAGAGCGTGTAGCCGCCCTTTGTCCCGCGGGTCGAGTTGACCAGGCCCGCCTTGTTCAAAAGCCATAGAACCTTGCCCGCGTTGGCCTGCGAGATGCCCTCGCGCTCGGCGATCTGCCCGAGCGTCAGCGCCTCGCCCGCGCCCAAACGCGCCAGTTGCAAGAGGCACCGCAGACCGTACTCTTCCTGTGCCGAGACCTTCATAAAGCACCCGAAAACCAGCCGTACAGATTTTGACGCTGACCCATCCTAGACATACCTGACTTTTTTGTCAAGATTACTCGGATGCCCCTTCAGTGAGCGTCGTTGTACGGATAAACCCTTGCATATTTGTGGTTTAGAAAGACAAAGCCCGTCCCTTTCGGACGGGCCGAGCATCTCCGAACCTCAAATTTCCTTCTCGAAGAAGAAAAATTCCTTGTTTGAGAAGGAATGTTCCTTCTCCGAGAAGGAACGCTCCATCTTTTTGAAGGAAATTTCCTTCCCCGAGAAGGAATTTTTCTCCTTAAAGAAGGAAATTTCCCTGTTTGAGGAGGAAACTTCCTTCTCAAAACAGGAACATTCCTTCCCAGAGAAGGAATGTTCCTCTTCAAAGAAGGAACGTTGGGCCTTTTTTTAGGAAAACTCCTCCTCAAAGAGGGAAATTTCCTTGTCGGAGGAGAAACATTCGTTCTCGGAGGAGGAACGTTCTATCTTTTTGAAGGAAATTTCCTCCTTGGAGGAGGAAATTTCCTTCCTCAGGAAGGAGTTTTTCTTCCCAAAGAAGGAAATTTCCTTGTTTGAGGAGGAACATTCCTTCTCAGAGATGGAAATTTCCTTTTCTGAGAAGGAACGTTCCTCCTCCGAGAAGGAATTTTGAGTCTTTTTGGTGGAAAGTTGAGCTTCGGATGTGGAAAAAGGCCGAAAATCCCTGAAAGGGATTTCGAGCTAATTCTCGTGAGCGCGTTTGGCTCTCAACGCCGCCACTCGTCAATCAGGGAGGCGACGAGGCCCGACCAGCCGGTCTGGTGCGAGGCGCCGAGCCCCATGCCGGTGTCGCCGTGGAAGTATTCGTAGAAGAGAACGAGGTCGCGCCAGTGCGGGTCGGTGTGGAATTTTTCGTACCAGCCGTGTGCGGGGCGTCGGCCCGCGGCGTCGCGCGTAAAGAGGCTGATGAGCCGTTCGGCGAAGCCGCGCGCCATCTCGTCGAGCTTGACGGGCGGCTCGCCCGGCACGGCGCTGTCGATGGCGAGGTGTTGGCCGTAGGCTTTGCCGAGCTTGCGCAGTGATTCGATCATCATGAAAGTGGTCGGGAACCAGACCGGGCCGCGCCAGTTGGAGTTGCCGCCCTTCAACATCTCCTGACTTTCGGCCGGCTCGTAGCCGACCTGCGCGTCGCCGAGGCGGAAGGGATTCTGCTCGTGCCACTTCGAGAGGCTGCGCAGGCCGTAGTCGGAGCGGAACTCTTCGGGGTCCCAGACGCGCTCCAACAGCCCGCGCATCTGCTCCTGTGTGACGATGGCGAGGACGTGGACGCGCTTGCCGTCGTGCTCGATGGTCGTGACGCAGCGCTGCACGATGTCCTGCCGGTTCTCAAGGAACCAGTTGAGGCTCTCGCCGAAGCTCTTGAAAGGCTCGATCCAATCCTCTTCGAGTCGCTCGACGGCGTAGAGCGGGATGAGGCCGACGAGCGAGCGGACGCGGAACTTCTGGTGTGAGCCGTCGGCGCGCGTGAGCACGTCGTAAAAGAACTTGTCCTGCTCGTCCCAGACCTCCACGTCGTCCGTCCCCATCGTCTTCATCGCCGCGCCGATGTACGCGTAGTGCTGGAAGAACTTCGTCGCGAGCGCCTCGTAGACGCGGTTCTCCTTCGCCAGCTCCAGCGCGATGCGCATGAGGTTGAGGCAGAACATGCCCATCCAGCCCGTCGCGTCCGACTGTTCGAGCGTCGCGCCTTCGGGGAGCGCATGGCTGCGGTCTAAGACGGTGATGTTGTCGAGCCCGAGGAAGCCGCCCTCGAAGACGTTGTTGCCCTCCGCGTCCACCTTGTTCACCCACCAGGCGAAGTTGATGAGGAGCTTGTGGAAGCACTTCTCAAGAAACACGCGGTCGGCCTTCCCCCTGCGCAGCCTGTCCATGTTGTAGACGCGCCAGACCGCCCACGCGTGGACGGGCGGGTTGAGGTCTGAGAACTCCCACTCGTACGCGGGGAGCTGCCCGTTCGGGTGCTGGAACTGCTCGAAGAGGAGCATCCAGAGCTGCTCCTTCGCGTACTCCGCGTCCACGAGCGCGAGCGGGACGCAGTGGAAGGCCAAGTCCCACGCCGCGAACCAAGGGTACTCCCACTTGTCGGGCATCGAGATGACGCGCATCGAGTTGAGGTGCTTCCAGTGGACGTTGCGGATGTGCCTGCGCGACTCGGGCGGCGGCCACGCGGGGTTGTCGCCGTCGAGCCAGACGCTCACGTCGTAGATGTAAATCTGCTTCGTCCAGAGCATCCCCGACAGCGCCTGTCTTTGTACGCGCCGCTCGTCCTCGCTCGCCTTCGGCGGCTGAAGCTCTTCGTAAAACTCGTCAGCCTCGCGACGACGTACAGCAACAATTTCATCAACGTCACGAAGAGGCTCGTCCAACAACTCGTCCGTCAGGCGCAGCCGCACGACGACCGACCCGCCCGCAGGGACGTTCAGGCTCGGGTAGTGAAAGCAAGCCTTCGTCCCCGACGGCTCGGGGTTGACCGCCGCGCGCTCGCCGTTGACGACGTAGCGGTGGAACGCGTCTTTGACGTAAGGCCGGCGGCTCTCGACGTTCCAGATGCGCGGGCCGTTCGTCTCGTTGAAGGTGAAGAGCGGCGCCGCGCCGCCGTCCGCGTAGAGGTATCGCGCGCCGAGCCGGTACTCGAAGGCGAGGCCGGGCACCGGCCCCGCGTCGGTCGCCTTGAGGCTTATAAAGTCCTGGCCCGAAGGGCCGGGCGTGATGGAAGGCTCGGGCCTTGCTTCGGGATACCAGGCCCAGGTGTTGCGGAACCAGAGCTGCGGGAGCAGGTGAAGCGGCGCGTCTTCCGGCCCGCGGTTGAAGGCTTCGATGCGGACGACCACGTCTTCGGGCGAAGCCTTCGCGTACTCGACGAACACGTCGAAGTAGCGGTCGTCGTCGAAGACGCCCGTGTCGAGCAGCTCGAACTCCGGCTCGTGCGCGCCGCGCGAGCGGTTCTCCCGAATCAGCCTCTCGTAAGGATAGGCCGCCTGCGGGTACTTGTAGAGGAACTTCATGTAGGAGTGCGTCGGGGTCGCGTCGAGGTAGAAGTAGTACTCCTTCACGTCCTCGCCGTGGTTTGCCTCCGAGGCGACGCAGCCGAACATGCGCTCCTTCAGGATGGGGTCGCGCCCGTTCCACAGCGCGAGCGCGAAGCAGAGCACCTGATACCTGTCGCAAATCCCCGCGATGCCGTCCTCGCCCCAGCGGTACGCGCGCGAGCGCGCGTGGTCGTGCGGGAAATACTCCCAAGCGTTGCCGTGCGCCGAGTAGTCCTCGCGCACAGTCCCCCACGCGCGCTCCGACACGTACGGCCCCCACTTCCGCCAGGGCCGCACGGACGCGTCGGACTTCTCGTAGAGCCTTTCCTGTTCCCTATTCGGCATCAGCGGACAATGACGGAAAGAAGCGCCGCTTAGTCTGCTTACAGATTCGAAGCCGCCCCGCGGTCTACGAACCATTCGAGGGTGCCGTCGGTAGGACGGATGAGTTGCGAGGGCAGGCGCGAAGGGTCGTGCTCGCCTTTCAGGACTTCGCGCAGGCGCGCGGCCTTGCCCGCGCCGGTGACGAGGAAGGTGACGTGCCGCGCGGCGTTGATGACCGGCGCGGTCAGCGTGACGCGCCACGCGCCGAGTTTTTCCACCCAGTTCGGCGCGACCCAGAGGCGCTTTTCATTTAAGGCCGCCGTGCCGGGAAAGAGAGAGGCCGTATGCCCGTCGTCGCCCATGCCTAAAAGAATCAGGTCGAGCCGCGGCCATCCGTCCTCGCCGAAGAGGGCGCGCAGTTCCAACTCGTACGCACTCGCGTTCGAGCCCGCGTCGCCGACGCCTCCGATGCGGTGGACGTTCTCGGGCGGGATTCCGACTTTCGAGAGCAGAGCCTCGTTCGCCATGCGATAGTTGCTCTCCGCGTGGTCGGGCGGCACCATGCGCTCGTCGCCGAAGAAGACGTGGACGCCGCGCCAGGCAACGCGCCCCTTGAAGTCTTTGCCCGCGAGCAGCTCGTAGATTCTGCGCGGGGTCGAGCCGCCCGAGAGTGCGACGGCGAAGAACCCGCGCTCCGCATACGACTCGCGCGCGAGGTCGGCGAAGCGCGCGGCCGCCGCCCGCGCGAGCAATTCGGCGTCGTCGAAGACCGACACGTTCGGTTCTGCGTCTGCTGAACCCATAGCGCTTAACCCTCACCCATCAGCGCGGCGCGCGCGGCGCCGTAGAGCGCGGTCTTGTCGTCGAGGATGACGCGGACGGGGATCGACATGACGAGCCCCGACATGCGCCCCTTGTCGCCGTAGTTGCGCATGAAGGTGCCGTCGGTCAGCTTCGGCATGATCTTCGGCGCGATGCCGCCGCCGATGTAGAGCCCGCCGACCGACTTCAACAGCAGCGCGAGGTTGCCCGCCATCGCCCCGTAGACCTCGACGAAGATTTCGAGCGTGGTCGCGGCCAGTTCGCTCTTGCCCGCGAGCGCCGCGCGCGAGATGGCGGCGGTCGCGTCGCCCGTCCTGATCTCTTCGGCCAGCCACGCGGGCTCCTCGCCGTGCCCGCGGTCGCGCAAAAACGAGTAGATGTTGTGGATGCCTATCCCCGACAGCACGCGCTCGTAGGAGACGCGGCCGCCGAGCTTCTCGCGCAGGTACGTGAGCATCTCGAACTCGCGCTCGTTGCGCGGGGCGAAGTCGATGTGGCCGCCCTCCGAAGGCATCGGGTGAAAAGCGGAGCCGTCGAAGTAGACGGCGGCCATCCCCAAACCTGTGCCCGCGGCGATGAGCGCGCGATGTCCCGTGCGCCCGCCCTCGCCCTCGTTGAGCGTGTAGAGCTGTTCCGGCCCGAGCTCGCCGATGCCGAAGGCGGTCGCTTCGAGGTCGTTGATGAGGCGGACTGAAGGGACGCCGATGGCCTCGGCCAGTTTCACGTCGTGCACCTTCGACGCGAGGTTCGTCGCGTCGATGTGCCCGCGCACGACGGGGCCGGCGACGCCGAAGCAGGCGTGCGTGATGCGCGCCTGCGGGTGTTGCCGGACGAAGTCTATGAGGATGTCTTCGAGCGAATCGTAGCGCGCGCTCGGGTAGCTTTGCTGCGCCAGGGG